>NZ_JBFRCL010000019.1:0-141463 GCF_040965695.1 Paraburkholderia sp. BR10937 | reverse complement strand
CACGCCAATCGGCTCCTTGATCGCGCTCATGCGCTTGCCGCGCTGCGTCTGCGGAATGATGTCGCCGTAGACCTTCGTCGCCTCTTCGGCGAACCACGCGACGTACGACGCACCATACGCGACCTCGCCGCGCGCCTCCGCGAGCGGCTTGCCCTGCTCCATCGAAATGAGGCGCGCCAGGTCCTCGGTGTTCTCAACGATGAGCGCGTGCCAACGGTTGAGCACGTGCGCCCGCTCGCGGGGCAGCCTGTCGCGCCAGGCGGGCAAGGCGCGGCTCGCCGCGTCCGTCGCCGCGCGAGCGTCGGCGGCGCTGCTGTTGGCCACCTGCGCGAGCGTGGCTTGCGTCGCCGGATTCGTCACGGCATAGCGGTTGCCTTCGGCGGCGGCGCTCCACTTGCCGTCGATGAAATTTTCTTGTCGAAGCAGTTCGCCTCGCGTCAACTCCAAACTCACTGCGTGCTCCTTACTACAAGGGATATCGTGAACCGTCAGACCGTCGCGACGGGTGTGACCGGCGAGCCGACCGCGCGCGGCCTTAGTCCGCCGTGCGCACGTCCGCGAAATCGCGCGCGAGCTTGCGCGCCGCGTTCGCGAACATCAGGATGTCCACGCCCGTCGCGACGAACGTGCAGCCGAGTTCGAGGTAATGGCGCGCAAGCGCCGGGTCGGACGTGAGCGTGCCCGCCGCCTTGCCCGACGCGACGATCGTGCGAATCGCGCCGTCGATCGCCTGCTGCACGTCGGGATGCGTGGCCTTGCCGCGATGGCCCATCGACGCCGCGAGATCGGCCGGTCCGATGAACACGCCGTCCACGCCGTCCACCGCGCAGATCGATTCGAGGTTGCCCAGCGCCGTCGCCGTTTCGGCTTGCACGAGCAGGCACACTTCGTCATCCGAAATATCGAGGTAATCGGTACGCAGGCTCCAGCGCGACGCACGGCCCACGGCGCTGCCCACGCCGCGAATGCCATGCGGCGGATAGCGCACGGCGGCAACGAGCGCGCGCGCTTCGTCGGCGGTATCGACCATCGGCACGAGCAGGCTGCGCGCGCCGATATCGAGCAGACGCTTGAGCAGCGCCGGATCGCCGTTCACGGGGCGCACGACCGGCTCGCCCGGGTAGGCCGCCACGGCCTGCAATTGCGCGAGGATCGTGCGCAGCTCGTTGGGTGCGTGCTCGCTGTCGATGAGGAGCCAGTCGAAGCCCGCCGTCGCGCTCACTTCGGCGAGATACGGATCGGCCATGGAAAGCCAGAAGCCGACCTGCTTCCTGCGCGCGGCGAGCGCCGCCTTGAACGGATTAAGCCCTGAAGTCTGCGGGTTCATGTATGCGTGTCTCCTGTGAGGGGTCGCCGAACTGGATGGGTTCCACCTTCCCGAGGAGGAACAAATAGTTGATGATCGCAATGCCAATCAGCGCCGCCGAAAACAGCAGCGCGGCAACGAACGAGCCGGTCGCGCCGACGATGGCGCCCGTGACGATCGGACCGACCACGCCGCCGAGATTCGACACCGTGTTTTGCAGGCCCGCGATCATCGAGACCGCATTGGGCGGCGCGACGTCGCCGGGCAGCGCCCACACCTGCGAAGCCGCGACCGTGGTGCCGGACTTGGCGATGCACAGCAGCAGCACCGCCACGAGCGCCGAGTGCGCGAACGCCGCGAAGCCGATGCTCGACGCCATTACCAGCCCGATCACGAGAAACAGCTTGCGCGTTGCCGTGAGCGAAAGCTTGCCGCTCGCGAACACGCGATCCGAGGCCCAGCCCGCGAAAATCTCGACGACGATCGACACGAGCAGCGGCAACGAGGCCATCCAGCCCATTTGCAGCACGCTCATGCCGCGCTCCTTCATCAGATACGTGGGCAGCCACGTGATGAAGAAGTACGAGTTGTAGTTGATCATGAAAAAGCCGATGCACATCGCCCACACATTGCGGTGCGCAAGCAGCTTGCGCCACGGCGGACGCACGGGCGGCTGTGCGCGTTGCGCGCCCTTATCGCTTTCGATGTGCGCGAGTTCCGCCGCATTCACGCGCGGATGATCGGCGGGCGAATCGGTGAAGCTCGCGAGCCACACGACGAACCACACAATGCCGAGCAGGCCCGTGAGCACGAAGGTCATCTTCCAGTCGAACGCGGCCAGCATCCACGCGATCAGCGGCAAGGCGATCGCGCCGCCCAGCTTCGAGCCGCTGTCGAAAATGCCCGCGGCGGTCGCGCGTTCCTTGCGCGGAAACCAGCGCGTGGCGATACCGGCGTTGCTCGGGTACGCCCCCGCCTCGCCCACGCCCAGCGCCACGCGCAATCCGACGAGCGAGCGAAAACCGCTTGCGAGGCCCGTCATCGCCGTAGCCAGCGACCACCAGAGCACCGCAAAACCCAGCACTTTCTTCTGGCCCAGGCGATCGGCGAGCAAGCCCGCGGGTAATTGCAGCAGCGCATACGACCAGAAGAACGCGGACATGACGATGCCCATCTGCATCGCGTCGAGATGAAACTCCGACTGAATTTTTGGCGCCGCCGCCGAGAGCACCGTGCGATCGATATAGTTGATCGCGATCGCGGCCCACATGAGGCCCGCGACCCACCAGCGCATCTTCGAGCGGCCATGCCGTTGCGCAGATTTGAGCATCTGCTGTCTCCCTACCTGTTCTATTGATGTCGATTCGAGGTGCGCAGTGACGCGACCTCAGCTCACGATACCCATGTGCCAGGGCACGAACTCGTTGTCGCCGAGCCCGAGCAACTCGCTCTTCGTGCGCTCGCCCGAAGCCGCGCGCACGATCAGATCGAAGATGTCCTGACCCATTTCCTCGATCGTGCGTTCGCCGTCGATCACGAGACCGCAGTTGATGTCCATGTCCTCTTCGAGGCGCGTGAACATGGGTGTATTGCTCGCGAGCTTGAGCGTCGGCGCGGGCTTCGAGCCGAACATGGAGCCGCGGCCCGTCGTGAAGCAGATCAGGTTCGCGCCGCTCGCGATCTGCCCCGTCACCGCGACGGGATCGTAGCCGGGCGAATCCATGAACACAAAGCCCGCGCGATCGATCGGCTGTGCGTATTCGTACACGGCCTGCAGCGGCGTCGTGCCGCCCTTCATCGCGGAACCGAGCGACTTTTCGAAGATGTTGGCGAGGCCGCCCTGCTGGTTGCCCGGCCCGACCACGCCGTTGAACTGGCCATTCTGGCCGCGCGTATAGCGCTCCCACCACGCGAGCCGGTCGAGCAGCTTCTGGCCGACTTCGGGCGACACGGCGCGGCGTGTGAGCATGTATTCGACACCATGAATCTCGGGCGTTTCGGACAGGATCGCGGTGCCGCCGTGCCGCACGAGCAGGTCCATCGCCGCGCCCAGCGCCGGATTCGCGGTGATGCCCGAGAACCCGTCCGAGCCGCCGCATTCGAGACCGATCTTCAGATGGCTGACGGGCACCGACGTGCGCACGATGTCGTTTGCAGCGGGCAGCATGGCCTGCACGGCCTGGATGCCGGCTTCGATCGTCGCGCGCGTGCCGCCCGTGTCCTGCATCACCAGCGCGTGCACTGCCTTGCCGGTCTTCAAGCCTTGCGAGTCGAGCAGATCGCCGACCTGGTTGCGCTCGCAACCCAGCCCGACGATCAGCACGCCGCCCAGGTTAGGATGACGCGCGTAGCCCGCAATGGTGCGGCGGAGCACGTCGAAGTGCTCGCTCGGCGAGGACATGCCGCAGCCGCTGGTTTGCGCGAACGCGACCACGCCGTCGACATTGGGATAGTCTCGCAGCCGCTCGGATGTGAAGTAATCGGCGATATGGCGAATGACCGTGGCCGAGCAGTTGACCGACGCGATGATGCCGACGAAGTTGCGCGTCGCGACGCGGCCGTCGGGCCGCACGATGCCGTTGAACGTCGCGCGCTGTTCCGGCGCGACGTAGTCGACGGGCCTCACGTCGAGACCGAAACCCGGATCGCGATCGAAATCGACGAGCGTGATGTTGTGCGTGTGGACGTGGTCGCCGGGCTCGATGTCGCGCGCGGCCACGCCGATCACGGTGTCGTACTTGCGGATGGGCTCGCCCGACGCAATGCGCCGCGCCGCCACCTTGTGGCCCGCGGCGACCTGGGCGCGCAGGCGAATCGCCGCGCCTTCGATCGTGACTTGATGCCCGATCGTCAGCGGCTCGCGCGCGATCAGGACGTTGTCGTTCGGGTTGAGCCGGATCAACGGCCCGTTATAGGACTTGTTGGACTGGAGCATTCGCCTGTCTCCGCTGACGATCCGGAGGGCGCGCAGCGGCACCTGCTCCGGTCCCATGCGAGATGGTTGCTGGCCGCGCCGGGGAACGCGCCGCCTTTCGTTCTGGAACACAGTTACCGGTTAATGTAACCGGTAACATAGGTGCCATCGTAGTACAGTTTTGGGATAATTGCCAACACCTTTTTGCAGCAGGAGCGCCCGCGCCCGTGACCAAGACCTCGACAGAATTCGCCCCGCCCGCCGCCGGCACCGCGTCGCGGCGTGCCCGCAAGAACACCGGCCGGGTCACGCTCAGCGATCTGGCCCGTCTGACCGGGGTCACGAAGGTCACGGTATCTCGCGCCCTCAACAATCCCGAACTCGTTTCGGTCGAAACGCTGGAACGCGTGCGCGAAGCCGTGCGGCAAACGGGCTACACGCCCGACCTGATCGCGGGTTCGCTCGCCTCGAATCGCAGCCATCTCGTCGTCGCGCTGATCCCGGCGATGGCGGGCAGCGTGTTCCAGGAAACCGTCGCTGCCTTGACCGCGGAGCTGGAGACGGCCGGCTACCAGTTGCTGCTCGGCCAGAGCGGCTACGACGAATCGCGCGAAGAGGCGCTGCTCGACGCCATCATCGGCCGGCGTCCGGCCGGCATCGTGCTCACCGGCGTGATCCACTCGGAGGCGTCGCGGCAGAAACTACGTGCAGCCGGCATTCCCGTGGTCGAAACGTGGGACATCACGCGCTCGCCGCTCGACATGCTGATCGGCTTCTCGCACACGCGCGTGGGCGAAGCGGCGGCGCGCTATCTGCGCGAGCGCGGCGCGCGGCATCCGGCCATCGTCACGCCGGGCGACCGCCGGGCGACAATGCGCGCGAAAGCCTTCATCGAAGCCTTCGCCAGCGAGCGCGAGATTCCCGTGGCCGCCGTGCCCTCGCCCGCGCATCTCGGCGACGGACGGCGCGCGCTCGCGCAGCTGCTCGACGACCATCCGCAGATCGACGCGATCTTCTGCGGCGCCGACATCATGGCGCTCGGCGTGCTCATGGAAGCCCATGCGCGCAGGCTCGACGTGCCGGGCCGCCTCAAGGTGATTGGCTACGGCGACCAGAATTTCGCCGCCGACACCGACCCGCCGCTCACGACCATTCGCATCGACGGCACGAAGATCGGCAAGCTGGCAGCGTCCATGCTGATCGAGAAGATCGAGACCGGCACGAGCAAGCGCGCGAAAGTCGACGTCGGTTTCACGCTGATCGAGCGCGGCTCGGCCTGAGATTCATCGCGTCGCGATGACAACGCAAAAGGGCCTCGCCGACATCGCGAGGCCTTTTGCTTGTAGCGCCTGAAAGCGCGCTCAGAACTTCGTGCGGATGCCCGTGAACACGTCGACCTGGCGATTCGTGGACGATGCGCCGCCCGCATACGCGATCGCCGCGATCCGGCTGTAAGTCGAGCCCACGCGCGTCGACGCGTCGCCGGCCGCCAGCTGATACGTGCCCGAGAGGTAGACGTCCGTACGCTTCGAGAGCGCGTAGTCCACGCCCAGTGTGAACTGATGCCACTTCGGTTTGAGCGTCGCGCCGCCCGTGCCCGGCAGGCCGTTCGCGCGGCCGTCCGTGAACGTGTAGACGCCGATCAGCGTCGTGGCCGGCGTGAGCAGGTAGCGCAGGTTCGCGTCGTAGTTGTTGAACTTGCGCGTGGAACCGTCGTTGTAGTTGAGTTCCGTGTGGCTGAACGCAAAGCCCGCAATCGCGCTGCCGATCTTGTAGTTCGCGCCGGCCACAGCGATCTGCTGACGGGCCACGCCGCCGTCGAGGCCGTAGAAGAACCCGCCGCTGTAGTCGTCGCCGGTCGTGCTCGATGCGCCGCCGATCGCGCCGCTCGTGTTGGTCGTCGTGTTCGGATGATCGAGCAGCACGTAGCCGCCGCCGATCGAGAGCGGCCCGTTCACGTAGTTCGCGGCGATGCCCCATGCGCGGTTGTTGCCGAAGCCTTGCCCGGCCGAGCCGCCCGCCTGGTTGCTGAACGCGTACATACCGTCGACGGTAAAGCCCGCGATGGTGTCGCTGCGGAACTTCACCGCGTTGTTGATACGGAACGTCTGGTTCAGGTTGTCATTGTCGCCCACGTGCGTGGACGGCGACCACGTGCCCGGACCCGCGTATTGCGCGACCAGATCCGCCAGCGGTTCATACTGGCGGCCGAGCGTGAACGTGCCGATGCCGCTCTTCGCAATGCCCACGAACGCGCTGCGGCCGAACAGACGCCCGCCCTGCGCGGCCGTGCCGTCGCTGGGCTTGAAACCGCCTTCGAGCGTGAACACGGCGCTCAACCCGCCGCCGAGATCCTCATTGCCTTTCAGGCCCCAACGGCTGCCGCTCAGGCGGCCGCTCGTCAGCTGGAACGCCGAGCCGCCCTTGATATTGTTGACGTAGCCGATACCGGCATCGACGAGACCATACAACGTGACGGAGCTCTGGGCCTGCGCCACGACGGGTGCGACGGACAAAAGCCCGGCCGCTGCGAAAAGTGCTTTTTTCATACAGGTGACCTGTCTGGTTTTAATATTTACAGGAGTACTACGGATTCCGGCTCGAGGGGACTAGCGGGAATTTTTCATCGACACAACGAAGGTCGATCCGGTGCAGTTAGGGGGCGTTGCTGTACTCGCGCGCCTGCGGCTGCGGCGAAGCACCGTCGAGACGAATCGGCTCGACCTTGCCCAGCAGGAACAGATAGTTGACGATCGCCACGCCGATCAGCGCCGACGACACCACGAGCGCGGGCACGAACGAACCCGTCGCGCCGACGATCGCGCCCGTGACGATCGGGCCAACCACGCCGCCGATGTTCGATACCGTGTTCTGCACACCCGCAACCATCGACACGGCGTTGCGCGGTGCGACGTCGGCCGGCAGCGCCCAGACCTGCGAAGCTGCCACGGTCGTGCCCGACTTCGCGATGCACAGGAGCAGCACCGCGACGGCGGCCGAATCGGCGAACGCGGCGAAGCCAATACTCGATGCCATCAGCAAGCCGATCACGAGAAAGAGCTTGCGCGTGGCGGTAAGCGAAAGCTTGCCCGAGGCGAACACGCGATCCGACGCCCAGCCCGCGAAAATCTCGACCACGATCGAGACGAGTAGCGGCAGCGACGCCATCCAGCCCATTTCCATCAACGTCATGCCACGTGCCTTCACGAGATACGTGGGCAACCAGGTGATGAAGAAATACGAGTTGTAGTTGATCATGAAAAAGCCGATGCACATCGCCCAGATGTTGCGATGCGCGAGCAGCTTGCGCAGCGGGGGTCTCGCCGCCCGGTCGCTTTGCTCCGCCAGCAAATCGCTCTCGATGTGCGCGAGTTCCTCGGAATTGACCCGCTTGTGGTCACGCGGCGAATCGCTGAAGGTGAATTGCCACACCACGTACCAGATCAGGCCGAGCAAACCCGTGAGCGCGAACGTGATCTTCCAGTCGAACGCCGTGAGCATCGCAGCAATAAGCGGCAGTGCGATCGCGCCGCCGAGCTTCGAACCGCTGTCGAAAATGCCCGCGACCGTCGCGCGCTCGCTGCGCGGAAACCACTTCGACGCAATGCCCGCGTTGCTCGGATACGCGCCCGCCTCGCCCACGCCAAGCGCCACGCGCAACGCGACGAGCGACTTGAAACCGTTCGCGACGCCCGTGGCCGCAGTCGCGAGCGACCACCAGAGCACCGCGAAACCCAGCACTTTCTTCTGGCCCAGCCTGTCGGCGAGAAACCCCGCGGGCAATTGCAGCAACGCGTACGACCAGAAGAACGCCGACATGACGACACCCATTTCGACCGCGCTCAGATGGAACTGCGACTGGATGCGCGGCGCCGCCGCCGACAACACCGTGCGGTCGATGTAGTTGATCGCAATCGCCGCCCACATGAGGCCGGCAACCCACCAGCGAACCCTGGAGCGGCTTCGCACGTTGGTGGCCAGATTCATCTCGTGTCTCCTGTTCTATTGATAATGGTCGCTTCCCGCCGCGCCGGGGTGAAGTGCGGCTTTGCTCATCGCAATGTTACCGTTTACTGTAACCGGTAACATTGGGCGCAATCGTAGTACGCCCAGCAGAGAAATGCCAGCGTCTTTGCCTTGGGGTAATTGCGGATACCCACCTTTCAATTCGCAAGCATGGCCTGCGCGGGCGGGTTTGAAACGGCGGAGGACTGGCAACCGGAACAGGTTGATTTGATATTCCCGCAGGCTTTCGTGCAGACGAGTTACAGACCTCGCGCCATCAACCCGGTATTCGGCGCGGATTTGTTCGTGTAACTAGTAGGAGTCTTAACTAAATTGACCGGCGTTCGTCGCGTGCAGCAAATCTGTCGATGCTTTCAGAGCCTGGCGCGCCCGACTTCTGAACTATCCCCCGCCCCTGACACGTTCCCAACCGTGCCTCACAGCTGTCTTGAAGCGCTCCCATCCACTTTCCGGATATCGCGACTCCCAGTTCGCGCGCGCACTCGCTTCCACGCCCTGCCAGTCGGACCCGCGAAACCGCTCATCGCGTCCGAGCGTGGCGCCGTGTGAGTAGGCACGTCGATACTCGTCGAATGACGCACCCGTGTTCGCGTAATGTGCGTCGTAGTCCTTTTTAAATTCGCTGTCGTATGGGTGTGGGTCGTCATGCTGGGCGCCGAGACCCGGGTCGCCCATGAAGCCCGTCATTGGACGCTGGGCGTTTGCCGCGGCGGCATTGCTGTCGGCCGCTTGCGCGGCGTGAGGCTGCTTCTCCCCTGCCGGGGTCGGCCCTCGCCCTGCCGCGGCAGGGCTACCCGTGGAGGGCGTCGGCCGCGCCGCCGATGCGGCCCGCGTGTCGCCTGGCCACCCGTGTGTGACTTCCAGCGGCTTGGCGCGTTCGCCGATCACGCCGCCGCCTGGATGCGCTGTGTGTTCCGGACCTTGCGCCTTCGCAGAACCTGTACGCCACGCATTGGCACGCTCCTCGATGTCGGCGGCGCCCATGCGGCTCATCGTTTCAATCGCCTGATCGACCTGTGATTCGGAAACATCGGCGCTGACTATCGTGCCACCGCGACGGATGAATTCCCTGTAATCCTCCGCATCGGGTGGATACGCTCCTTTCGTGAAGATGCGCGTGAACAACTGCTCCAGTCGATCGAAGACTTTCTTGTGGTGGTGCGTATCGACAGCACCCTGTACATAGACACGTGGCCCCTTTTCGCGGGGAGCATCAACCGATATCGAGTAGATGGCAATATCCGCTTGCACTATCCCAGCCTCGCCCAGTGCGCGTTGCGCCGAGCTCGCATTCGCGTAGCTGTCGTACACGCCTAACACGGTTGGCCTCATGACTTTCCCCTCCGCAATTGCGCGCGGCGTCCTCGCCGCCTGTCGGCGCAAGCCGCATAACTCGTGCCCGCGTTCGTCGTACAGACCGCCCACGAAGAAACTGGCACGCCTTCGATTGTAGGCCGTGACCGATATGCGCGTAACATAAGTAACGCTTGCCCCGGCAGTAAGCCATTTACCGTATGGGGGGCGGATATGCGGCTTGCAGACTTTATCGTGCGAGACATGGAGGCGATACTTGCGGCATGGGAGGTGTTCGCAGCCACCCTGCAGCCGGCGTCGACCGCTATGGGATCGGTAGAGCTGCGCGAAGGAGGCGGAGCAAATGCTGCACGTCGTAGCCGCAGACTTGCGCACGCCGCAGGCCAGAGAAGCCCAACGGAAGAAATCGATAGGCGAGGGCCCCACACGGATAGGGACGTCCAGATCCTCCCCGCGAACGCATGGTTTTCTGAGGGCTCGGGCCGGCTTCACTGTTCAACCAGCTCGCCGCCGAGTATCGCGCGTTACGGGTGACTTCAACGTATCTGGCAGCACTAAACGCCGGGGAAGACGTGTCGAAGGCCGTCGCTGGAGCGAGGACGAGGCGATCAGAGTCAAGACGACAGGTCGGCCAGTTTATCGCAAGCGAGATCGCCAGGGCTCACCACGGTGCCATCGAAACGAGGTCGAATGAGACGGAGACCATTTTTTCGATGTCGCTGCCGCGTGTGAAACCGTAATGTGACGCCGACAGGTCGTTACAGCGACAAGAGATGCTGGGCGAAGTACTCGGAGAACACGCTCACCTTCGCGGGCCGTGCACGCGCCGAAAATCTGCATCGCAAGTGCAAGATCAGCATGGAGCGGAAAATGTCGGGGCGACCGTGATCTGCTCAAAGCGCGTCAGCATCGCGGCGCTACACACCATGGTCTCGTACAAGTCGATTGCCAGTTCGGTCTCGACACCGCGCCCTTCAAGCCCGGATATCCGGCGCTCCTGCTCGGCCACCAGTTCGCAGGCGCGCGCAACGCGCTGATGCTGCCGATTCGCCATTGCCGATGTGATGCCCGTTTCGCCCACCTCGTACGCGACGCCATGCGACATCGGGAGCGCGCTTGCGCTTCCACACTTCTTGCGCTCTGAAAGGCTCGCAAGAGCATCGAGAAGCACGCCTGGGTTAAAAGATTTATGGAGAAAACCTTCGGCAACAATGCTTGCGTCTGTGTCGTCGCCAGACATGAGAATGACTGAAACATGGCAAAACCGTGGGATGGCTCGCAACATGGATATGGCGTCCGGCCCTTCGAGAACGGGCATGTGGACGTCTGAGACGATCACGTCCGGCGTGACCGCCAGGGCCGCCGAAACCGTTTCCAGGCCATTGCCAGCAGTCGTGACTTCATGGCCGGCATCGTCCAGCAATGTCTGAAGCGCATCACGAAAGGCTGTATCGTCGTCAGCCAGCAGCACGCGGCTCATCGTTATTTCCCAAACAGTTGGCTATTTCGCCGCATCGGCCGTTCCCACCGACAAATACCAGAAACTCATTTCGGAAACCACGGAGCGGTCGTGCCCCGAATCGCCTCATTGCATCGGTAATGCATCGCCTGAGTGACTAACCGGTGACAGGAGTCTTCGCGACGCTCCTCACCCTCGCCGCAGCTCGTTTTGTTAGGGCTGCAAATAAATCAGATATGCAGGACGGCTTGCGCAAATATCTCGTTGCATAGTGGGAAGCAAACCTTTCAAATACACTACACCGGGCTGTAATGTTTGGTAATAATCCGGGCCTACAATCCTGTTCGTGGCAGCTGTCCCGTCGACGGCCATAACGAAAGGTGCTGACCAGATAGTCGCGCGCCGGGAGCAGAAGTTACATGCAGGAAAGTAAGGATGACGCCGGCGTCGCAGGAGTCAGCATCGAACAGGTTTCCGTCTCCAATGGCGTGACGCGGTTCGACGTGCCGCACCCGTGCGAGTTGACCACGGGCAACCGGCCGGCGGCGCCCGTCACGCCGTTGACCCCGGCATTACCGCGTGCTCGCAAAGACGTGCGGGCATTGGCGACTACACGATGGTTCGTCGGGTTGCTTGCGTTCGCGCTCGTTTGCGCCTGGCTCCTGCCTGGCACGCTCGGCCACGATCCGTGGAAGCAGGACGAAACCTACACCTTCGGCATCGTCGAGCACATGCTCGACACCGGCGATCTCGTCGTCCCGACCAACGCCGGGCAGCCCTTCGTGGAAAAACCACCCATCTACGATTGGGTAGCGGCCTCACTCGCGTGGATGTTCGGCCGCTTTCTGCCGCTGCACGACGCGGCCCGTCTCGCGAGCGTCGCCTTCGCTGCCCTCACGCTTGCCTGTACGGCGCGCCTCGCCCGACGCGCTACCGGCGCCGTGCGCTGGTCCGACCCGCGCGTGGCCGGAACACTCGCGCTCTTCGCCAGCACGCTGGTGGTCGTCAAGCATGTCCACGACATGATGACGGATGTCGCGCTGATGGCCGGCGCTGCGCTGGCGTTCGGCGCACTTTACGAGCTTGTCTGCGCTCACTTGCGGATGGACGGCGGCTTGCGTCGTTCTCCTGATGGAGACTGCACCACTGGACCCGCATGGCCAGAATCCACCCCTTCACAGCATGCGTCCAGCGACTGCGAGGACAGCCGCATTCAAGGGCGCGCTGCGCGGCATGCCGCCGCGATGTTCGGCGTTGGTATCGGCATCGCCTTTCTGGCAAAAGGCCTGTTCGTGCCGATCGTGTTCGGTGCGACCACCTGCGTGGCGATGCTGCTTTACCCTGCGTGCCGTAGCAGCCGCTTTGCGCGCTCACTGGCACGCTCGGCGCTGTACTTCGCTCCGTTCGCGCTGATCTGGCCGCTTTGCCTCTATCTGCGCTCCGAAACGCTGTTCAGGATCTGGCTGTGGGACAACAACATCGGCCGCTTCTTTGGCTTTTCAGTGGCGCAGCTCGGCTCGGAAAACGTTGGGCACCTGTTTGTGCTGCGCACGGCGTTGACCGTCGGCTTTCCAGTCGCGCCGCTCGCGCTCGTGGCGCTTGCGGGCGGCGCATGGCGACGTCTACGCGAACCCGAAGTTGCGCTGCCGGTGCTGTTTTCCGGCATCGGCTTCGCGGTACTGCAGGCGTCGGCGACGGTTCGCGAACTCTACATCCTGCCGTTCATCGCTCCGCTCTCCCTGCTGGCCATGCAGGGAGTCCGCTATCTGCCGCAACGGGTGCACCTTGTTTGGGACATGACGAGCCGTATCGTGTTCGGCGCGTTCGTGGTGCTTGCCTGGTTCGTATGGTGGACGATGACGGCCTCCCCCGACACCCACGGCGCCCTGCATCTGCTCGGCCGTTGGCTGCCGCTCGATTGGGTGATGCCAATTCAGCCGAAGCTGATCATCGCGGCGCTCGCCCTCACGCTCGGGTGGGGATTGCTGCTGCCCCGGCTCAAGTCAGCGGGCAACTGGCGCGGCGTATTCAGCTGGTGCCTCGGCGCCATCGTCACATGGGGGCTCGTCGGCACGCTGCTGCTGCCCTGGCTCGACGTCGCGAAGAGCTATCGCGCACCGTTCGAGGATCTGCGTGCCACACTGAACGGCACCTGGAAAGCCGGCGACTGCATGGCGAGCAGCGGGCTGGGCGAATCTGAAGCGCCCATGCTCTACTACTTCGCCGGGATCATGCACGTGCCTACCGCGGACCCTCAGGCCACGTCCTGCAACTGGCTTATCGAACAGGGCCGTCCTGCGCAGGGACAGCCGCCCGCCGGAGGCTGGCGACTGTACTGGGAGGGCAGCCGTCCGGGGGACAACGACGAGGTGCTGCGCGTTTATCAGCGCATGGCGACGACGACGGCTCCGTAATCGGTGCCGCTGAGTCCGTTGAAAATGGCTCAATTGCGGCCGCTTCGAAACGCTCAGTTCAGATCGCCGGCGCCCGTACGTGGTAGCCGACGCCCCCACCGCCTCGCGATCACTCACCCGCAGCCCATCGCGACATCGCGCAACAGCAGCCATCGATATTCCTGCGACGATACCAGTGACCGAGGATGTCACAATCTTTTCGGACAACCGCGCACTCGAGGCGCCTGGGCCAATTTGCAAACTTCTGCTTCCCCCTTCGTCAATCCCGGTCTGGAAGTGTCGATATGACACGTACAGCACGTAGGCGAGCGGCAATGCAAGCAGCGCCGGCCACCCGAAACGCAAGACAAGCGCAACGGTCCGCTCGATCCGCGATGCGAACAGCGCGCCGGTGGCCAATGCCGTAGATGCCCAGACAACAAGGCCCGCAACGTCGTGCAGAATGAACACGCGTAACCGCACCGCCAAGGCACCGCACAACGGCACCAAAAGAAATGAGAGTCCTGGGACGAATCGCGCGATGATGAGAATGCGTACCCCCCAGCGCCCGAAGAAACGCTCGATGTACGCGATCGGCATCCGCCGGGCCATCAACAGGTTGCAGACCGCGTAAAGCGAGCGAATGCCGTAACGTTTGCCGCATTGGAACCACACGAAGTCGCCCAACACCCCACCGATCACGGCCGCTCCCATCACCTCGACCAGGTGCATCAGGGTTGACCACACACCACCCGTCGCACGCAAGATGTTGGCGCCGACCATGATCAATGTCGGAGCAGCGGCAAGCGGCAAACCGAGGGAAGATCCAAATACACTCAAAAAGACGATCAGTATGCCAAATCGTTCGATCAACGCGTACGACAACATGATGTTCTCCTGTGCGGAAGTCCTCGCATCAACGGCTCGAAAGATGCTGGGCGCGACGCCTGTACGAAGTACCGTCGTCGACCGCGTATTCGCGCCCTGCACTTTCACCACCCGTATGCATGCGAGGCCTCGTGGTCAGTAGTCCCAGAAGACCGGTACCCAACGAAATGCGTCGCCGTTGACCGCCACCCTGCCGACTGACGGAAACGGCAGGTGAGTGGCGACCAGCAGGCCGCCGGTCGCCGCAAGCTCCCGCAAAAGACCGATGCGCACGCGCACCGACTCCTCGGGGTCATGTTCGAAGCCGTTGTGCCAGTCCGGATGATCGAACCCAACCGGGAATATGGCGTCGCCGGCGAACGTCAGCTGGTCGCCACCGGACGCGAGGCACACCACGCTGTGCCCGGGCGTATGGCCGCCGGTGCGACGGACGATCACCCCTCGCGCCACTTCGGACTCCTCCTCGAAGATCCGCAGCTGGCTCTGGTACTCGTTGAAGAAGCGTGTGGCGGCGGAACGCAGAACCGGCGGCACCGACGGCGGCATGGCGGTACGGGAGAAATCGGGCGACTCCCAGAACTTGACCTCGGCTGCGGCGACGTGAATCCGCACGTCCGGACGTAGCCGGCCCTTCACCCCGTCGACGAGCAGCCCGCCGACGTGATCCATGTGCATGTGGGTAATCACGATGTCAGTCACGGACGCCAGCTCGATGCCGGCAGCCTCGAGGCGCGAAGGCAACTGCCCTGCCCGCGGAAAGCCCGGGTACTCCCCGCCCAATCCGGAGTCGATGAGAATGTTCTGGTCGCCGTTACGCACCAAGGCAACGTTCAGCGGCCAGTCGAACGCATCCGGAGGCAGGAACATGTCGTCCAGCCAGGTCGCCCGGTCGGCCGGATCGGCATTGGTGGCCATCGTCGCCGTTGGCAGCGGTAGCACCCCGTCGCTGACCACCAGCACGTCAATCTCGCCGATCCGCAGCGCGTAACGCGACGGAACGAGGTCCCCGGTCTTCGGCTTGCCGAGGTTGTTCGAGTTCATGTTTGCATCGTGTTCGGTGTTGAGGATCATCTGATTCATTTTCGAAAGCTCCTTCGTTCGATCGTGGGCAGGCCGCGCTCCCGGCGAGGAACACGCGTGAAATGCGGGTGAGGCATTCAGAGATCGGTGACACGCTCCGGATCTGCCGAAGCGAGCGCCGCGGCGCGTTCGGCCTTCGGCGGATAGATCCAGACGGTATTGATCTCGTGTTTCGTCTTCTTGGCGACGTCGCCGACCATCTCGATCTTGCGCTCCCAGCCGCGTGTGAACAGCGCGCCGGCTTCGCCGAGATCGAGGCAGGTGACGTAGGCTTTCTGGTGGTAGGGTCTGGCCGGAACGCCGAGCAGTTCCGCCGCAGCGTTGTTGCCGGCAAAGGCGCCCATGCGCGTGGCGTGCTGGCACGACATCAATGCGTAGTTGCCGTCCTCGTCGCAGGCGGCACGGGCCGCATCGCCGGTCGCGAAGACGCCCTGAACGCCAGGCACGCGCAGATCGCGATCGACCAGTAGCCGGCCAAAATTGTCCCGTTCGGCGGGGATCTGCGAAGTCAGCGGAGCAGCACGCATACCTGCTGCCCAGATCACAGTCTCCGTCTCGATGTGTTCTCCACTGGACAATGTCACGCCCGATTCGTCGAGTGCCGCGACGCTGACGCCGAGATGGGTTTCCACACCGAGCTTGCGCAGCGCGTCCTCGATGACAGGTCGGGGACCCGCACCCATGTCGGGCGCGATCGCGCTGTTGCGATCGACGATGATGACGCGGGTCTTCGCGTCATTGCCGAGAATCTCGCGCAGCCGCGCCGGCATTTCGGTCGCCGCCTCGATACCGGTGAAGCCGCCGCCGGCCACGACGACCGTATTGCGCCCGTTCGCAGGCGGACGCCCGGCGAGGCGATGCAGGTGTTTGTCGAGGGCGACCGCGTCGTCGAGCGAGTCCACGCTGAATGCGTGCTCGGCAAGACCCGGAACGTTGGGACGGAACAGCCGGCTGCCAGTGGCCACGACCAGTCGGTCATAGGCGAGCGATTTGCGCGAGCCGTTTCCGGTCGCAATCTGCATCGTGCGGGAGTCGGTATCGATCGTCTCGACACTGCCCTGCACATACACCACGTCGATTGACTCGAGCACATCCAGCAGCGGCGCGGTGAGGGTTTCAGGGTTCGGTTCGTAGAGCCGAGGTCGAACCACCAGCGTCGGCTCTGGAGACACCAGTGCGATTTCGAGTTCTTCGGACGAAGCGCCCCGGATGTCGCGCAGGCGAGCCGCGGAAAGTGCGGCGTACATGCCTGCGAAGCCGGCGCCTATGATGACGATTCGCATGAGATGGGTTCCTGTAGTTAGGTAAGCTGACCGCCTTGTGCACACGGTCGCAGCAGAGCAATCTTTCGTTTCAATCTGTTCGAAAGCTGGGCCGTACAGCTTTTTCGGGCATTGGTTTGACGCCGCCGTTCGTTGTCGTGGGCACAGCCATAATCTAGTGAACTGCGCCCACAACTGCTCCAGTGCGATTGATCCGATTGCAGAGCGATTGCTGTTAACACGTGCGTTGTTGCGAACCACGAGCTTTGCCGACTGCGCCTGGACAGGGCGTCCAGGACCTGGCTTCGTGCGATTGACGGGGCTGTGGCGAGATTGCTGCTAACAGGCGCTTCGTCGCCAGTCGCTCGGCGTTTCTCCGGTTAGCTTCCGGAACGCCGCAGTAAATGCAGTTTGGGAGGCATAGCCAAGCGCCGCGGCGACCGACATGACCGACGCTTCCGTGTCGCGCAGCATGTTCATGGCCTGCTCGAGCCGGTGTTGACGCAGCCAGGCATGAGGCGAAAGCCCGGTGCTTTCCTTGAAGGCACGGCAGAAGTGAAACCGCGAAAGACCGGCCTCCGAGGCGAGCGCCGCGAGCGACACGTCCGCATCGCTATCCGAACGCAAGCGTTCGACCGAGCGAAGCAGGGTTTTCGGCGCCAGGCCGCCCCTGACCGGCTGAATCGCCGCTGGAGAGCCGGTGTGTGCAGCCAGGAGGCGCGTGGCCAGCAGGTCTATCAGTTGCTGCCGGAACAACGTGTCCAGCGCTTCATTGCCGCCCACGGCATCTGCCGCGCTCAAGAGCAAACGGGACGTAACCGCATCGGGCTGCGCCGTTCGCTCCAGGAGTTCGACCGGAGTGGCGACGTCGGCTTCGTTGGCGACGCGCTCGAGCGTTGCATGTGGAAGATAGAGTTGAACGACATCCACAGGCTTCGGGATATCCCACCGGGAACTCGATCCCTCCGGGATGACGATCACTACGCCGGGACGAAACGTTCCGCTCACCGCCGATCTTCCCGTTCGCCGCTCCATTCGCTGCACGGTACCGTTGTAAGCCATGATGACGTGATGAGTCATGGGCTCCACGACATCGTGCAGCGGTTCATGTTTCCAGTGGGCAATCCCGGCACCGGATGCATCCAAAGCCATGCGAAACGGTGTAGTCCCGAGTACCCGCGCCATCTCCCTATCGGCCGGTTGCATATCGGAAACCGGCAAGTTGTGCTGTCGCGACTCAGAGATGGTCGGCGCATTCTCCGAAGAATCGCTCGAGATCGGTGACAGTGCCATACTTCGCTCCCGGACGGATTGCTTTGGACAGCATGATTTAGCCTGCCCCGCAGACCACGGTTGAATTTCACCGGAAAACCTGGATGGCGTTTTGCGTGGAAGAGGAGCGGCCCCTCCCTCTTCTGTCCTCGCCGAAGTGACCCGTCCAGGACCTTGCGAACGAATAATTTTTACCACGCGCAAGGGGGCGTGTTTGTTGCATGCAAGGCAACGCCGTGATTGCCCGGATCCGGCTTTCGTGCCGCCTCCCGGGGCGTTACTGTTCGATGGAAAAGTCAACGGACTTTTTCTCAATCCACAGGAGCCTGCCATGCGATCGCTTCTCATGCCGCTAAAAACTGTGTGCGCTTTCGCGCTGTTCACAGCGCTGCCCGCAGTCGCAACCGCCGAAACGTTTTCCCTGCAAGTCGCCGATCTGGATCATGGCCGCTTCAGGAATGAACAGGTATTCAGCGGATTCGGCTGCCACGGCGAGAACGTGTCGCCACGCATTTCGTGGTCGAACGTTCCGGCCGGTACGCGCAGCATCGTCGTGACGATTCATGACCCCGACGCCCCGACGGGCGGCCTTGGCTGGACGCACTGGGCCGTGGTCAATATCCCGGCTTCGCAGACATCGCTGGAAAAGGGCGCCTCCGGCAACACGCAGCGACTGCCGGCAGGCGTCACCGAAACGCTCACTGATTTCGGCGAATCGAAGTACGGCGGACCTTGTCCGCCGCAAGGCAAGCCCCACCGCTATGTCGTCACCGCTTATGCACTCGACGTACCGCATATCGATGTGAGTCCGGCGTCGAGCCCGGCACTCGTGGCGTTCCAGATGCATGGCAAGATCATTGCACACGCGCGCTACGTCGCAACCTACCAGAGCGCGGCGAACTGAGCGGTGTCACGCGTGAATTCAATTGAGGGCCATGCCGCCGTCGACGCGCAGATTGACGCCGTTGATAAAGCTGCCATCGTCACTCGCGAGAAAGAGCGCCGCGCGCGCAAGCTCCTCGGGACGTCCGAGGCGGCCTAGCGGAATGCGCGCCGCTATGGCCGCTTCGAACGCCGGCCGCTCGTCATTCGCGACACCAAGCTTCGAAAGTATGGGCGTGTCGACGGGTCCGGGACTCAAGACATTCACGCGAATGCCGCGCGCCTTGAGCTCGATCGCCCAACTCCGCGCGAAGGCTTCGATTGCTGCCTTTGTGCCAGCATAAACCGCGTGCCCTTCGAACACTTTCGAACTCGCGATTGAACTCGTCAACAGAATGGCTCCGCGTTCGCGCATGAGCGGAACCATCCGCTGCACGCCGAAAAAAACCGCCCTCGTGTTGACCGCGAAGTGCGCATCATAGGATTCGGCGCTCACTTCGCTCGACGCTTCGATTGTGTTGATTCCAGCATTCGCGAAATACAGGTCAATTCCGCCGAAGCGCCGGGACACCAGCGCGGCCACTTCATCGTGCGTTTTCGGGTCCGCGAGGTCCCCCGTGAGGCCCAGCGCCCGGTCGCCGAGATCAGCCACGGCTGCATTGACGGCTTCCGGGCGCCGCCCCACCATGATGACGTGCGCGCCCTCTTCAACCAGCAACCTGGCGGTGGCCAGGCCGATTCCGCTATTCGCGCCGGTGACGACGGCAACCTTGTTGATGAACCGATTCATGTTATCTCCGCTATATTCCGCCTGTCCGGCGTACAGTCAGAATTTAGCAATGGCCTCCGGATCACTGAAGTCACACAACGGCAATTTCACTTGTTCCTGTTTGTCACATCATGTCCGCAGAAAATTTTAGCGGCCTCCCCGCATTCGTTCGCGCAGTCGAGACGGGCTCGTTCACCGTTGCAGCGCAATCGTTGGGCACAACGCCGTCCGCCGTATCGAAGAGCGTGGCAAGGCTCGAAAAGCGCCTGGGCGTCACGCTGTTTCAACGCTCGACACGCGCCTTCGTCCTCACCATCGAGGGTCAGGCGTACTACGAGCGTGTTGCGCCGCTCATGCGTGGCCTGGAAGGCGCGGAAGAGGTGCTGCGCTCGCCGGCCTCCGCCACGGGAAGGCTGCGTGTGAGCCTGCCTAGCGAATTGGGCCGCCTGTTGCTCGACCCGCTTGCCCGGCAACTCATGGCAACCCATCCGGAACTCGCACTCGACGTGAGCGTCAGCGACCGCCACGCCGACCTGATTCGCGATCGCATCGATATCGCTATCAGAGCGGGATGGCTGGAAGACAGCGGCCTGCATGCGCTGCCGCTCGCGAGTCTTCGGCTGGCGTTGGTGGCGTCACCCGCTTATCTGCGCGAGCGGGGAACACCGCGTGTGGTTGCGGATCTCGCTGCGCATCGGCATGTGCGCTACCTGCTCAGCGGCAGGGCGTACCCTCTGATTTTCGCCGATGGAACCTCCATGTCCATCGAAGGCAGGTTCGACGCGGACAACGGCGACGCAATGCGCGTGGCGGCATTGAATGGGCTGGGTATCGCGCAGATACTGGAAATCGCAGTACGGGACGACATGGCCGCCGGGAGGTTGCAGCCCGTGCTGCCCGATCAGGCGCTGGCGTGCGTCCCTGTGCACGCCATTCATGCTTTCGGAAAGAACATGCCCACGCGCGCGCGCGTTTTCGTCGATTTCGTCGCGGCTCAACTCTCGGGCTGGAATATCGCTTGACCCAGGCGTTCCACCGGGTTGCCCGCTATCGCGCGCCGCGTTGGAACCGGGCAACGAAAACGCCGCTCATTTCGCGGGCACGAGAACCGGCGCCCCCTTCTCCTTCAGCAACAGCACGATGAACTTCGCGGGCTTCGTCTGGCTCGCGTTGCGCCCGACTGTGTGGACGTCGTTCGGGCCTTCATGGAACGTCTGCCCGGGCGAAAGCGTAACCTGCTTGCCGCCCCTCACCTGCATGACGATCGAACCTTCCAGCACATAGATGAAGCCGTGCGCGTTGTGCCGATGCACGGGGTCCACGGCACCCGGCGGATACTCCACGCTGATCATCAGCGCTTCCTTGCCCGGATAGTCGTCGAGCGCCCTGGTCATGAGCGGCGTGACGATTGCTTCGGGCGGCGCGGCCTGCGCGCAGCATACCAACGCCTGCGTGGCGAGGAGCGCGGCGATAGCGGCATGATTGAAACCGGACATGATGAGCCTCCAGTCAAGCGGCCCGCATAAGCGGGCCGGCGGCGAAGAGCAAAAGTGCGGGCAATCAGGCCAGATTGGCCTTGTCGAGGCCGAATGCCTTGTCCGCCGAACCTGGCACGGTGGTGAACGCAATATTCGCGCGGTTCCACCCGTTGATGGCCATCACGTCGTAGGTCAGGTCCGAGAGTTCCTTCTCCGAGAACTGCGTGCGAACGCGCTCGTAAATATCGTCGGCGATGCCGTGCGCGTCGAGCTTCGTCAGCGCTTCGGTCCATGCGAGAGCAGCGCGCTCACGAGGCGCGAACAGCGTGGAGTCGCGCCAGATCGTCAGATGATGAATGCGCAGTTCGCGCTCGCCGTGCATGCGCGCTTCTTTCACGTGCATATCGACGCAGAACCCACAGCCGTTGATCTGCGAAGCGCGGATCGAAACGAGGTCGCGAATCGACTCCTCGATCACACTCTCCTTCAGTTGATTGCTGAAATCCATGAACTTCTTGAAGAGTTCCGGCGACTGCTGGATGTAGTTGATACGCTGCGTCATGCGTTTCTCCTTGCGTAGATGAGTGTCGAAGCGCGACTGCCTGCTGCCTCGAACGAGGGTCGTCGCGTAAGTCAATCGTAGGCTCGTGCGGTGCCTCGCGGTAGCCGCATGCACGGCTCCATCGTGTTGTCTTTTCCGCACCAATCGGATTTGCGCGCTAGACCATGCGCTCATGCCAACCACAATTGCGGTTTCGATGTCACACGTCACGCGCGTCGAACGTCTAATCAAGGCGGGGGACCGGCGTCATGCGGTTCATCCGCGCAGCGCATCATTCACCGCGTCGCGAGGCGAATACGACATGCATCTCGGCAAGTCCTATAAGTTGTCCGAATTCCTGTTCTGGACCCGCAGGCAAATCTATGCGCTCGCGATCTGGGGCACGCTGCCCGTCATCCTGTTCAGGTTTTTCAGCATGACGTGGCTTTCGGTGCCACTCACGATCGTCGTTCTGCTTGGCACCGCCACATCGTTCATCGTCGGCTTCAAGAACGTTCAGACCTACAACCGGGCGATGGATGCGCAGGACATCTGGAGCGGCATCGTTAGCGCAAGCCGGCGCTGGGGGCAGCTTGCCCGCGATTTTCCGAACGACGAAAGCATCAGCCGCCAGTTGATCGACCGCCATCTCGCCTGGCTGACCGCGCTGCGATACGCGCTGCGCCGCCCACGCATATGGGAAAGCATGAGCCAGGCATTCAACGCTGAATTCCGTCGCTACTACACAGTACCGGAATGGGAAAGAAGTCTCGACGACGCACTGAGCCCCTATCTGTCTGCTCCAGAAACCGCGCGCGCGCTCGGTTCCCCAAATGTGGCGGCCGCGTTTCTGAATACCCAAAGCGCGCTCCTGCAAAAGCTCCATACGACCGGAAAACTGAATCTGTCGTTCTATCTGGAACTTCAACGCGCCCTGGGCGACTTCGTTACGCTGCAGGCAAAGGCGGAGCAGTTGAAGAATTTTCCGTATCCTCGTCAATACTCGACCGTGAGCGCATTGTTCGTCCGCTTCTTCTGCCTGCTCTTTCCGTTTGGCTTGTTAAGCGAATTCGACAAGCTCAACGCAAGTGTGACGGGCTTCATGCACGGCAACATGATATGGCTCGTCGTGCCATGCAGCGTCGCCGTATCGTGGATGTACACCTCGCTCGACCAGGTGGGCGACAGCACGGAAAATCCATTCGAAGGCAGTGCGAACGACGTGCCGATCTCGACGTTGTGCGCGCAGATCGAGCGCGATCTTCGATCGATGCTGGGCGAACAGACAGAAGAGTCCACGCTGGGGAAGATCGCGATGTAGCACCGAAACGCGCAGCCTGAGGGCTCAGTCAGCGTCTTCTCGCGCCGCGAGCGCCATGACGTTCTCGATACCGTGTCGCGCCATCTTCGTGTACGGCGTGAAGCGCTCCGTTTCATGCGTCGAAATCGTCCCTGCCAACATCATGCCGGCTGCTACTCGACTGTCCGGGCCATGGCGACCGGCATCGAACACTCGAGGTCGAGCAGACGCGTGTGTTCCGTCATGTAATCGACGAACACGCGAATACGCGCCGGAAGCAGCTTGCGGCTGAGATAGCAGAGATAGTGTCCGCCGTCGTCAGGAGCGTGCTGGCCGAGGCAGCTAACGAGCCGCTCCTCACGCAATAGTTCACACACCTGGTACGCGGGCAGTTGCGCCAACCCCAGGCCGTCGAGTACCGCCTCCAAGGCCAGATCGGGGTCGTTGAACGTGTGAAGCGCGGCGGGCTGAAATCGTTGAGCGAGGCCATCCACCTTGAATTCCCACTCCGTCACGCGGCCCGTTGCCGTGCGCAGATTGATGCAGCGATGAACGCCCAGTTCTGCGACGTGACGCGGCAAACCATACATGCGCGCATAGGCAGGCGCCGCGCAAACGATCATCTGCATGGGAATCAACCGGCGCGCGACGATGCCGCTGTCCTCCATGCGTCCGTCGCGAAACGACACGTCGACGCGATCCGAGGTGAAATCGGCCGGCCGGTCGTTCAGCAGCAGTTCGAGCGATATATCGGGATACGTGGTGTGGAAGCCCCGCAATAGCGGCGCCACGACCTTGCGACCGAAACCCGGCGTCGAGGCGATGCGCAAATGGCCGCGCGGCGGTCCGTTGCGCAACTCCCGCATGTCTTCGAGCGCCTGAGCGATGCGCGCAAGGCCTGGCTGACAGTTCTCGTAGAAAAGCTCGCCTTCGCGCGTCAATGAGGTGCTGCGCGTCGTGCGCTGGAAAAGGCGCGCGTCCAGCTGGGCTTCGAGCTTCTGAACGTTGCGGCTCACGGAGGAGCGACCAATGCCCAGGCGGTCGCCCGCACGCGCGAAACTGCCTTCGTTCGCGACCGCGAGAAACGATACGACGCCGGCATAACTGGTAGCGAAGCTGCTTGCCAGCGGATCGTCGGCGCCGCTCGAAGGGCGCGATGGATAGTCTGTCATGGAAGTGAGAGTCGTAGTGTCCCTGATGACTAGACGTGCCAATGCGCTCCTTTGTGACGCAAAGCGGGAAGTTTCTGTCGACGCGCCACTTCTCAGGCGTGCGCGATGCAGGGAATCAGACCTTACCGTGTACAGCCGCGATGCGCGCCAGCTTTTCGGGGTTGCGCTGCACATGTATGCGAACGATGCGATCGCCGTCCGTCTCGAACGACTGGGCCGATTCGAGCTGGCCCTCGAAATAGCGCAGCAGCGCCCATTGGTCATTGAGCAGCACGAGCTTGAACTGCATTGCGCTGCGAAAGCGCAGATGCGATGCGTAGAAGAGTTGCGCGATGCGTCTGCCGCCCACCATCGGCTTCGGGAAGCTCGTCACCTTGCCGCCGCCATCGCCAATCAGCATGGCGTCCTCGGAGAGCAGCGCGTTGATCGAGTGGAAGTCGCCGCATTCGATTGCCTGCGCGAACCCCTCCAGCAGCCGCCGATGCGTTTCGCGCGAGACCGCATAACGCGGCCGCTCGTCGCGCAGTTGCGCTTTTGCGCGGCTCACGAGCTGACGGCACGCCGCCTCGCTCTTCCCGATGGCCTGCGCCACTTCCGCGTAGTCAGCGTCGAACACCTCGCGCAAGAGGAACGCCGCGCGCGCCTCGGGAGTGAGCCGCTCGAGCAGCAGCAGAAACGCCACCGATACTTCATCGGCACGCTCCCTGGCCTGCTCCGGCGTGGTCGGGGAGTCAGTCATCTCCGGTTCCGGCAACCATATGCCCGTGTAGTATTCGCGCTGAACTTTTGCGGCACGCAGACGGTCGATCGACATGCGAGTCGTGACCGCGACCAGCCACGCTTCGCCGTTCTCGATCGTTGCACGGTCGGCCGCGTGCCAGCGCAGCCAGACGTCCTGCACGATGTCTTCGGCCTCGGCCACCGAGCCGAGCATTCGATACGCGATCTTTTGCAATCGCGGGCGCAGACCATTGAAGACGCACGCGTCGTCGTCCATAGAAACGATTCCCTGAATGAAAACCCTCGCCGGGCGAGCGGGTTACCGAGAATCGAATATTGCCATGAACGCAGCAATCGCGCGGGAAACGGCAATCGTCACCGCAATACGATCGGGATAATCGAGGACGGCAGCGCTTCGTGAGTGCCGGGCCGCGGCGTTTATCTTCAGACCGAGCGACTTGCGGACGATCGGTGGAGCAAATCGTAGATGCATCGCAGAACGAGCGGTAGCGCACTCGGATGGCTCACCGTGTTGCCCCGGTAGCAACAGTCCGCATGGCTTGAATCGCTAGCCGGACTGCTACTCTGTTTCAGACAGATACGCCTTTTCTCACGACGTCTGCCTTCTCATCGATTTGTTTCATTCACGCTTTGCGCTTTTTCGCCGAAAGGTGATTTCTGCCGGTCGGGCGCCGGATCATGACGACCGCTATCGTCCGGATCACGTCAAAGGAGTGTAACCATGCCGTACGTCAGGACGACGGACAACGTCGACATCTTCTACAAGGATTGGGGTCCAAAAGACGCCCAACCCATCGTCTTCCATCACGGTTGGCCATTGTCTTCCGACGACTGGGATGCGCAGATGCTGTTCTTCGTTGCGAAGGGCTACCGCGTAATAGCGCATGATCGCCGCGGTCATGGTCGTTCGTCGCAGGTCTCGGACGGGCATGACATGGACCACTACGCTGCCGATGCCTTCGCGGTTGTCGAAGCACTCGATCTGCATAACGCGGTGCATATCGGCCATTCGACGGGCGGTGGCGAGGCAATGCGTTATGTGGCGAAACACGGGCAGCCCGCTGGACGCGTGGCCAAAGCCATCCTCGTCAGCGCCGTGCCTCCGCTCATGCTCAGGACTGAAGCGAATCCAGAAGGCCTTTCGATCGACGTATTCGACGGTTTTCGAAAAGCGCTCGCCGACAATCGGGCGCAGTTCTTCCTCGATGTCGCGGCCGGCCCCTTCTATGGCTTCAACCGACCCGGCGCAAAGGTCTATCAAGGCGTGGTCGACAACTGGTGGCGCCAGTCGATGATGGGAAGTGCGAAGGCGCATTATGAGGGCATCAAGGCCTTCTCGGAAACCGACCAGACCGAAGATCTTCGGTCGATTACTGTCCCGACACTGGTGCTGCATGGGGAAGACGACCAGATTGTACCGATCGCCGACGCGGCACTGAAGTCGATCAAGCTGTTAAAGAACGGAACACTGAAAACGTACCCGTCTTTTCCGCACGGCATGCTGACGGTCAATGCGGAGGTGCTCAACGCGGATTTACTTGCCTTCGTGCGGGCGTAACGGCTTCGGCATGAAGCCGTTACGGCAAGATTTCGGGCACGACAACGGGGCGATCGGCCGGTTGCCCGAGTTGGCCGAGACCGATGCGGATCGCCGCGCGATAGTCCCCAGAAGCAAAGCGGTCGTTCATGATCGAATCGACACAACGAGTGCTTGCGCGCGCGGTTCGTGCATTCCGGCGTCAGCCGACAACCTTTGAGCGTCATCGGAGCGAGGCGCAGGTCGAACTTGTCCTCTTCACGCGAAAGCATTCCCCCAGCAACGCAATCATCCGCACGACGAAAAGTCGATTGCACACGCATCGGGGGACATCATGGAATCAACGGGCGCGTCATTGCGTTCGCTTTACGCCAGAGCGGACAAGCTCATGATCGTCGTGATCTGGGGGCTGTGTGTCATTTCCTGTTTGCTGGCGGAGCAACCTGATCATGACGGATATTTCGTTGCTCTTGCAACGATATCACTTCAGGGTGCGTTCGCAACCTATCAGGCCTCGCGAATATACGAGCAGGGAACGAAGACGATTGCTGATCAGTGGTTACCCGACGGTTCAAACGCTCATCGATATACGGGTCTACGCCAACGGCGTACGCCGGACCTCCCTTCGCCTGGCCATGGAGCCCGACGCGTCGGCGCGTCAGGGGCAACGCTCCCAGCACGATGACTTCGCTGGCAAAACGCGAGATCGCAATGCGGGAATATCAGAATCTTATTGCGTCGCCAGAGGAAACGGCTTCGAGCATGGAGCAATTGACCGCTACGGTTCGGCAAAACGCGGAAAGTGCAAAGCAAGGGAACGCGCTTGCGATCAATGCGTCCGAGACCGCCACTCGCCGCGGTGTCGTAGTTCGACGCGTCGTTGAAACGATCGCAGTTGCCGCGTTCAGGGTCAATGCCAATAGCACGCGTGGGACGCTGACTGGCTCCAATGCCGCCTCGGGACGGCAACCGCCTGCTATTCAGGCTGGCCACCGCATCGTCTCTGCGGCAGGCAACTGAGACCGAGGACTTGTAACCACAATCCGGAGGGCACGCAGGATCATGACCGTTCGTACCTGGCGCCACCGACGGCGGGCCTGGGGCTTCGGTTGCGAAACTGGTGGACGCGCCTCTATCGCATCAAGCGCCACCGCCACAGCTTTAACCTGGGCGCCGACGGCGAACCCCGCTTGCAATCCTGGAGGCCTCTACACAAGCGGCGCTTAGTTGGACAGGAAACCCAGCACCATCCGATTGAACTTGTCCACGTGTTCCCACTGCACCCAGTGACCACAGCGGTTGAACATATGGAATTCGGCATTGGGGAGACCCGCCATCAGACGAAGACCCATGTCGTAGGGAAGGAAGCGATCTTCCCGCCCCCAGACGATCAGTGCAGGCGCCTTGATCTCATGGAGTTGCGTTTGATAGTCCGAGAATTGCTTCGGGTTCGCGGCCATGCTCTTCACCCAGTTATCCAGGTGGTGCTTGCTGGCCTGCATGTTGTCCACCCTCTGTTGCAGCAGATCGTCGGTCAGGGCCGAGGCATCGTAGACAAACACATTCATCATGCGCTTGACATTTTCGAGCGTGGGCTCCCTGTACACGAAGTTCAGGAGCTTGATCCCTTCAGCCGGCTGCGGAACGAACATCGAGGGCCCGGCGGTACCGCCGCCCATATAAACCAGACGGTTGACCCGCTCCGGGTTCTTCAAGGCAAACGCCGTCGCCGAGTGGGCACCCATCGAATTGCCGACCACGCTGACCTTATCGACCTGAATTTGATCCAGAACCGCGCGAACGACCTGACCGTTGAATTCGGAGCGGGAGCCTCGGTCGATGACGACCGGATCGCTCTTGCCGAAGCCCGGCATATTGATCAGTAGCAGGCGGTATCCCGCATCAGCAAACGCGTCAATGTTTCGATAGTAGTTGGCCCAGCCGGTGGCGCCGGGGCCGGAACCGTGGAGCATGACCACCACGGGATCCTCGCTGTCCCCGATGTCGTTGTAATGCACCTTGTACCTGGTGCCGTCGACCTCGACCGCTACCTCATGGCTGGTCTGCACTTCATTGAAAAGCAAGCTCATATTTGTTCTCAAACGTTGAAAATGGCTACTGTCCGTGAAAGTTGAGCCGATTCGTCTCGCAGTTGTTGCGCCGCGGCCGAAGCCTGTTCAACCATTGCCGCGTTACTCTGCACCTGCTGATCCATCTGGGTCACGGCCTGGCTGATCTGCTCGATGCCTTGAGCCTGCTCCTGACTCGCAGAACTGATTTCCCCCATGATGTCCGCTACCCGGGTGATGCTTTGCACCACCTCCTTCATGGTTGTCCCTGCTTCGTCAACCAGCCTCGTACCGGCACCGACTTTGCCAACCGAATCATCGATCAGGTCTTTGATCTCCTTTGCAGCACCCGCCGAACGTTGAGCCAGCGAACGAACCTCACCCGCAACCACGGCAAATCCACGACCTTCTTCGCCAGCTCGTGCAGCCTCGACCGCAGCATTCAGTGCCAGGATATTGGTCTGGAAGGCGATGCCTTCGATCGTCCCGATGATGTCTGAAATCGAATTAGCGCTGCGATTGATGTCCTGCATGGTCTCGACAACACGGGTCACAGCCTGGCCGCCACGGGCCGCAACTTCAGAGGCGCTGCGGGCCAACGTATCGGCCTGGATCGCGTTTTCGGCATTGAGGCGCACCGTCGAACTCAATTGTTCAACCGATGCGGCCGTTTCTTCCAGCGATGCTGCCTGCGACTCGGTACGGGAACTCAACTCCTGATTGCCCTGCGCAATTTGAACCGATGCGTTCCTGATCGAGTTCGAAGAGTTTCGCACGTCGCTCACGATGCGACTCAGGCTCTGGCTCATGTCGGCCAGGGCGCCCAGAACTCGTCCCGTCTCATCCGTAGAATGCGTGTCGATTCGTTGGGTCAGATTCCCGTTCTTCACGTTCTGCGCAACCTGCACCGCCGTATTGAGCGGAGTGGAAATCGCACGAATCATCCAGGCGGAAAATCCGAATGCCATCAGCCCACCGGCAAGCACGCCGACAATACAGAGGACTCGCACGATCTGGTAGTTTTGCTGCGAGCGCTCGTACTCGCGTTTAGCCAGTTCGCCCTCCAGATGCACCAACCGGTCCAGTCCATCCTGCACTGGCTCATAAAGGGCTTCCAACGGCCCTCGGGAGATATCGTCAATCGCTGATATGTCGTGGGCTGCCATAGCTGCCATAGCCGGCTGCACCACTCCGACAACGAACTTGCCGAATACCGGCACGAAAGCGTCAGTCTCCTCTTTTTCTTCAGGAGTCAGGTTCTTCGTGTAATCCGTCCAAGCTTGATCCCCGCTCTTCATATCGCTCTTGAAGCTCTGAAGCTTCGCATCGATATACGCTTGCTTCGTATCCAGCGCCGAGGACGCAATGGTGAATCGCAGACGATTCAGCGCTGTGTTCATTAAATCGATACGTTGAATGGAAACCAGTCTCGCCTCGTAGACTTCGTGTAGCGAATCGTTGACTCTACTTATGCTCCAGAGCCCCATCAGGCCCCCGGCTAGCAGCAGCACACTCAATGCAGTCATGACGGCGATCAGTCGCGCCTTGATCGTGAGGCTCTTCAAAGGTCAATTCCCCGATTAATACAATAGACACAAGCGTCTTTTCGCCGTCTACAAAACCCGGTCCTGCAACGTCAGATCGTCATGCCGCCGTCGACGCTCAGGGTCGTTCCCGTCACGTATCGAGATTGATCCGACAGTAGCCATATCACAGCACTCGCAACCTCGTCCGGCTGACCGATTCGATGCATCGGAATCATTGCATCCAGCAGATGGACATCGCCGCCGGTGCTGCGCATGTAGTTCGGCGTCTCGGTGGCTCCCGGACACACTGCATTCACGCGAATGTTCCGAACCGCGTATTCCTTGGCGACTGCACGTGTCAGTCCCACCACCGCGTGTTTGGCCGCCACATAGTGCGCAATGCCATCCATACCGCGCAATCCAAAGATCGAAGCGTTGTTGACGATGGCGCCCCCACCAGAACGCAGCATCGCTTCGACCTGGTACTTGACACCGTAATAGACGCCCTTGAAGTTCAGATCGATCACCCATTCCGCCTCATCGATTGGCGTTTCGTGAATGGGTTTGAAGTCCCCGTGCCCGCCGGCGTTGTTGAATGCAAAATCGAGGCGACCGAACGTCTTTTCCACGAATTCAACCAGCACTCGATTGTCTTCTCGCTTCGAAACGTCCGCCCGGAAGACTGCCGCCTGACCATCCAGGGCTTCGATTTCTTTCTGGACGGAAACCAGCTTGTCTTCGTCACGACCGGCGAGAACAACCGCGGCCCCTTCCCTGGCGAGTTCCAGTGCTGCCGCCCTGCCCATTCCGGAACCGCCGCCGGTCACCAGACCAGTCTTCCCTTTCATCAACATCTTTGTCTCCGTTTTGTCACAGCGAATTACGCGGCCTCTGCCTGTGATTCGTCAGGCACCCGCTCCTCGTGCACCAGATTGCGCCGCAATACCACAGCCTGGCCGCCGTGCGTTTTACCGTTGATCCACGCGGACAAGGACGAGTCCATATAGTCCGCGTGGCCCGGAAACCAATCCATCAGCGATTGTGCGAGCCTATGCACGGCGCCCAGCCCAATCTGACCGATAGCAGCCAGTTGGTGCACGTGAAACACTGAAGCAAGCACTTCGTCGTGTTGATCTCGATGGCACCTGGAATAGACGTCGGGAAAGCCCGTTTTGTCCATCCACGCATGTTCAAGATCGAAGTGGGCAATCAAATGTTTCTCCACTGCATCGAGAGCAGCCAAAGCGGTGTGCGCCGTACTATTGCGCAATGCAGTGACAACCTGAACAAACTCACGATGTTCATCATCCATAGGGCCATGCCCGAGTAGCAAAGCATCGCTCCATTCCAGCCTTTCGACGCGTTTGGTCTTTCGCTGTGCATGGTGTGCGTGATGGTCATTGTGACTAGTCTGTTGAGCGTTCATTTTTCATTCCCCCACTTCGGCACCTGGTCAGGCCTTCCGCTCGGCTCCAATCAGAATCGAAGCCATCACGGCAGGTGCATTGCTCTTGTTACGCCATGCATGACGCGTACCGTTCTGAACCACGATATCGCCGGTTTTCAGAACACGCGTTTCCCCGTCATCGAGTTCCAGACAGAGTTCGCCGCTGAGGACGATGTCGTAGTCAACCGAGTCGGTGATATGAAAGCCCGAGCCATCGGGTTCGAAGCATTCAGCCAGACCCGGCAGGATCGCCGCATACTCGGCGCCGGCGGCAGCGCCATCGAACGCGGGATCAGCCATCACAGCGTCAGGCGGGAACTGCACGATCATCAGACGTGTTCCGTTCAGCGCTGGCATCACTGTGGCTGCGGCGGCAACGGGGTCCCCTGCCGAATGCGGAAGCACGGTTTCGGGACTCGTTGCCCAAATCTGCGTGGTCCTGAAACCGGAAACGGCTGCGAACGCATGGCCCGGTTCTTCGGAATCGCTCAAGATAACGGACTTGCCATTGATTTGGCCGGTCACAACGCGACGTACCATTTCGTCTATCTCCTAGTCTTGAATCACTACGACGTTGACGAAGCCCGTGACGCGCTTTGCTGCGTCTTCCAGCGCTTCATTTGCTTGATCGAGCGTGTAGGTGTGGTTCTTGAAAGACGACACATCGAGCGTCCCTGCTTCGATCATCGCGACCAGATCCTGGCCTTCGCCGACCGTGAACCAGAGTGAGCCGATCACCGACAACGCCGAACACATCATTTCGTGCATGTTTACCGGCACTTCGTTGATCTGGGCACCGATCTCCACGAGCTTGCCGCCGCGACGCAGAGCACCGAATGCATCTTTGGTGGCTTGCATGTTCGGACCCGGAGCGATAGCGTCCACCACCGAATCGACGCCCACGCCGTCCGTCTGCTCTTTGGCCCATGCAGCCAGGCCCGACGAACCGTTGGCGACCGAGTACGTCAGGATACGGGCCGGGTCGATTGCCTTGACCTGGGCCAGCGTCTGCTCGTTGCGAGCCACGACCAGGATCTTCGTCGCGCCCATGGCACGTGCGATCAGCGTGGCGCACAGGCCCAGCGTGCCCGTTCCGCCGATGATCATCACCGACTTGCCGGCGGCGACTTGTGCCTTGCGCAGACCCGAATAGGCCGTGCCGAGATAGCCCATGCGCGCGCCGATTTCGAACGAAACCTTGTCGCCGAGTTTCACCAGTCCGTCTGCGGGCGCCGTAGCGTATTCGCTGAGGCCACCGTACGGGTACTCTTCATACAGGAACTGCGATTTCGGTCCGAAGCCGAAGTAGCCCTGGAATGCGTAGGCTTCGCAGTTGATGGGCTCGCCTACGCGGCAGGCGTGGCACGAACCGCACGAACGGCCCGGATTGATGTACACGCGGTCGCCGACCTTGAGGCCCGTCACCGCCGGACCGACTTCAGCCACGACACCGGCTGCGTCCAGGCCGTAGATGGCGGGCAGTGCCGCATGCGCCAGATACGGCTTTTCCGAACGGTAGTTGGTGATCACATTGCCCAGATTCGGAACGATGCCGGAAGCTTTTAGCTTGACGACGACGTCGGTCGGGCGCTTGAGCGTCGGATACGGAATCGTATCGATGCTGAACTTGCCCGACGTGTTGTCGTGGAGGCGCGCAGCGCGCATGTATCGGCCTTCATTGCCCATTCGTGTCTCCTTAAAATGTTCCTGACGCACAGTGCGTCAGGAACCGTCTCTATGTGTCCGCTCTGGATCAGAAAGAATGAATCAGACCGAGGCTGAATGTAGTTTGACGGCCGCCCGAAGCCGGACCTGCAGCCATCAGGATCCATGCCGGCCCACCGGACGATTGCTGGAACGCCAGCGTGGAATACAGGCTCGTGCGCTTCGACAGCAGATAGACCAGCGAAAGCGTTTCCTGATTCACGTGCTGCTCGTTCAGCACGTCGTTGCCCTTTTGGTACTGGTACGAGAAGTGAGCGTGCAGCGGAGTGGACAGTTCATACGTCAAATCCCCTTCGTAGACGTCGATGCGTGCGCTATTTTGCGTATTCGCCGTATTGGTATACAGCGCAGCGAATTCAGCAGCGCCCAGGATGTACGAAGCGCCAACGCCGAAGTTGCGAATACCGTCATTACCGTCGTTCAGCGACGGATACTTGATATACGTGTATGCGCCATTCAGCGAGAAGCCACCATTGCGGTAGTTCACACCGAAGCTCTGCGCCGAGTTCGAACCGAAGTTGCCTGCGACGCCGCCGAAGCTGTACAGACCACCGAAAGAGAAGCCGTTATACGTCGGGCTCGTGTACTTGATGGCGTTCGGGATTGCCGAGCCCAGGAGACGGTCGAAGTCGAACGAGCCGTTGCCGGGACCGCCGCGCGGGCTATTGAGCCCCTGGAACGAGCTTTGGCGCAAGTTCATTGCGTTGACAACGGGGAATGCGGGACCCCAGCGCTGTGCAACCAGCGAATCGAACATAAAGTCGATTTGGTTACCGGCGGTCAGCGTCCCCCACTTTTCGTCCTTGAGGCCAACGTATGCCGTATGGCCAAACAGACCGTTGATCATGGCACCGTTGTTCATGTTGAACTGGCCTTCCAGTTTGAAGATCGCCTTGGTGCCGCCGCCAAGATCTTCACCGCCCACCAAACCGAACAGGTCCGGTGCTTGTGTATCCGGGTCGATGGACACCAATTTCTTGCCGCCGACGTTCGACGTGTACATGACACCCGAGTCTATAAGACCGTAGATCTGAACGGATTGAGCATTGGCGTTAGCTGCCGCCATCACACCGATAAGTAGTGCATATTGTTTTATCTTCACTTCAGACTTCTCCTCGCCCGTCAGCACCCGCCTGCTTTGTGGGCACTGTGTTTTGCGCTATGTCCTTGGGGACCGCGATATATGACTCCCTCTGCAATGGAGGGAGCCGCCTCCGTGAGTGACGGCTAACCGTCACTGGTTTTATTTTTGTGCTTTGAGCAGATCCAAAGCCACGTCAACGATCATGTCTTCCTGGCCGCCGACCATACGGCGCTTGCCCAGTTCGACCAGGATGTCCACGGTGTTCAGACCGTACTTGCTGGCCGCGACTTCCGAGTGACGCAGGAACGACGAATACACGCCTGCATAGCCCAGAGCCAGTGTTTCACGGTCCACACGAACCGGGCGATCCTGGAGCGGGCGCACGATGTCATCGGCTGCATCCATCAACGCCATCAGATCCGTCCCGTGATTCCAGCCCATGCGTTCTGCTGCGGCGATGAATACCTCCAACGGTGCATTGCCGGCGCCAGCGCCCATGCCGGCGAGCGATGCATCGATACGGTCACAACCTTCTTCCACGGCAACGATGGAGTTTGCGACACCCAGTGAGAGGTTGTGGTGGGCATGCATGCCAGTCTGCGTTGCGGGATCGAGGACCGCCTTCAGCGCACGGAAGCGATCACGGACGTCTTGCATCGACAGAGCACCGCCCGAGTCCACGACGTAGATCGTGGTGGCGCCGTAGCCTTCCATGAGCTTCGCCTGCCCGGCCAGTGCTTCTGGTGTAGTCATGTGGCTCATCATCAAAAAGCCCACGGTATCCATGCCGAGTTCACGTGCGTATTCGATGTGCTGTTTCGAAACGTCGGCTTCCGTGCAGTGGGTAGCAACACGAACTACGCGCGCACCCGCCTGGTAGGCAGCCTTCAGATCGTGAATGGTGCCGATGCCGGGCAGCAGCAGGGTCGCGATCGTCGAATGCGTCACCACGTCGGCAACCGCCTCGATCCACTCCAGGTCCGAGTGTGCGCCAAAGCCGTAGTTGAAGCTCGAGCCTTGCAGACCATCACCGTGTGCGACTTCGATAGAGTCGACTTTCGCCTTATCCAGTGCACGTGCGATCTCCTGCACGTTCTGGATCGAGTACTGATGGCGAATCGCGTGCGAACCGTCGCGCAGCGTAACGTCCGAGATGTAGAGTTTCTTGCCCTGAGTCATTTGCAGTCCCCTTATGCGCCGATCATGGATTGAGCCATGCGCTCTGCGGTACGCATACCGGCGCTGGTCATGATGTCGAGGTTGCCTGCATAAGCCGGCAGGTAGTGTGCAGCCCCTTCCACTTCGAGGAAGATCGAGGTCTTCAGACCGCTCAACTTGCCGAGTCCGGGGATGTTCAGGTTCCGAACCTCATCGAACTGCACCTTCTGCTTCAGACGATAGCCCGGAACATAAGCGTTCACGGCCTTGGCCATCTCTTCAATGGATGCCTCAACGGCATCACGATCTGCGAGTTCCGACAGGGTGTAAACCGTGTCACGCATGATGACCGGAGGCTCAGCCGGGTTCAGAACAATGATGGCCTTGCCCTTCGATGCCCCACCCACGACTTCGATTGCCTTCGAGGTGGTTTCCGTGAACTCGTCGATGTTGGCCCGGGTGCCTGGACCTGCCGACTTGCTGGAGATCGAGGCGATGATTTCGCCGTAGTGGACCTTTGCCACGCGCGAGACCGCCGCAACCATCGGAATCGTGGCCTGACCACCGCACGTCACCATATTGACGTTGAGTGCATCGACGTTCGCTTCACCGTTCACGACAGGAATGCAGTACGGCCCGATTGCAGCGGGTGTCAGATCGATCATGCGGATGCCGGGCTTCAGCGTGCGAAGGAAGGCGTCGTTCTTCACGTGAGCGCCAGCCGACGTGGCATCGAACACGAAATCGATGTCCTTGAACACGGGCAAGCAGGTCAGGCCTTCAACGCCCTCATGGGTGACCGCGACACCCAGACGCTGCGCACGAGCCAGCCCATCCGATTTCGGATCAATACCGACCATTGCACCCATTTCCAGCACCTGGCTATTGCGCATGATCTTGATCATCAGGTCGGTGCCGATGTTGCCCGACCCGATGATTGCTACTTTGAGTTTCTTCGCCATATTCGTTACTCGATGAAAGTTGCGCGGACCGAGCCCAGTCCTTCGATTACCGCCGTGTAGGTGCCGGGCGTGGTCACGGCAACCATGGGTCCCAGCGCACCGGTAAGAACCACATCGCCCGCACGCAGCGGCGTACCCAGCGCAGCCATACGATCTGCTAGCCATACCGCGGCATTCAGCGGATTACCCAGACACGCAGCGCCGTTGCCTGTGGAGAGCACTTCCCCATTTGATTCAAGCCTCATCGCGCACGCGGTGAGATCGAGTTGCGAGAGCGGGACCGGACGCGAGCCCAAAACGAACGCGGCACTCGATGCGTTGTCGGCAACCGTGTCCACGAACTTGATGTCCCAGTTGCGGATTCGACTGTCCACGACTTCGATGGCCGCCACTGCGTAGTCCGTCGCTCCGATCAGATCGGCGAAGGTATGACGCTCGTGCGTCAGATCGTGCGTCAGCACCAATGCGATTTCGGCCTCGACCTTCGGTTGGATGAGTTTCGAAAGCGGGATCGGCTGACTGTCGCCGTACGCCATGGACGCGAACAGTGCACCGAAGTCCGGTTGATCGACGCCCAATTGCTTCTGTACCGCCAACGAAGTCAGACCGATCTTGCGACCCACGATGCGCTCGCCGCGAGCGACACGCGCCTCGACATTGATCTGCTGCACCGCATAGGCCGTTGCCATATCGTCAAGCGCGATTTCCGGATGAACCGCAGGGACCGTCACTCCCGCCCGTACCGGAGCGATAGTTTGGCGGGTCGCTTCTGCAATCCGCAGTCGTTCCGCGATAGCTTGCTTGCTCATCTGTTCTCTCCTTGCGCCTTGGGTGCCGCATGCATGTAGGCGAACCCGGCGATCCACTCAGGTATGGCCCGATAGAAGTCGATTTCCGCCGCATACTCGCCAAACGCGGAAAGTGCGCCAAACGCTGCGACCCATGCCCGGATCTCGTGCGCGCTCTTGCCCGCGTCACGCGAAACGTCCTCATTGCTCAGACGATCCACCGCAAGCAGATCGCTTTGCATCATCTTCAGGAATGCCATGTCCCATTCTGGGTTCAGCGCACGCATGCCCGGCGCCTCACCTGCTGTGAACGCCTTGGCCGCATGGATAACGCGTTCCTGACGCGCATTCCGATCTTCCGGGCTGAGATTGCGACCCGTGTGGATCAGACGCTCCGAGATCTCGTGCGTGGCATTCTTCAGCTCGGGAATCGGCGGCTCGTGGGAGATTCCGCCTGACCCGAGAATCAACACACGCTTGCCCGTCGATTTCAGGTACTCGCCAATCACCTGGCCCATCATGCGCGAGCGACGCAGCGGCGACATCGGCGGCGCAACCGAGTTGACGAAAACAGGAATGACCGGGTAGTTGTCGAGGCCGCACGTCACTTCTTCGAGAGCTTGTGCCGCACCGTGGTCCACGGACATGCGATACGAAATCGCCATATCGATATCACGGTTCAGCACGTACTCGACCATCGCCCTCGCCTCTTCAGCCGGAACCGGTAGATCCCCGGCCAGGCTCTTATAGTCGCCAATAGCACGGGCTTTGGCCCCGACACAGAAGCTGGGCATCAATTCGTAGAAGAAGCCGTTGTAATGATCGGGCGCGAACACGACCACGAGTTCAGGATCGAACTGGCGAACGCGTTCCCGTGCGGCGGCGCTCATTCTGGCCACTTCGGCAACGACTTCGGGCTTCGGATCGAAATACCCGTGCAGCGGCGTATGGGAAAGGCATTCCAGAATCACTGACATGCAAAGGCCTTAAACGCGTTCGAATGTGAGACGAGCGACCCGGGCTTCCGACGTACCCGCTTCCAGCGTATGCGTGGTCAGCGACAACAGATCGCCCTTCAGCTCCGCATAGCGCTTCTGTTCGCCACCTACCCAGTTCGGGAACAGGCAATGCTTGACCGCGTGCGTGACCACGTTACCTTCGATGCGCCAATCGCCGGCGTAGGTCAGGTAAGTGTTGTATGCCAGGGCCTTCTCTGCGTCCGATGCATTCCACTGACCACCAGTCGTGAACTGTGCGCGATCCTTTTTGGTAATGGCACAGAACATGCCATTCGGCCCGTATTCCATGAACCCTTCGAGCTCCGTACCCATCGGGTAGGTCACTCGACCATCCTCAAATATTTGTTCCCATGCCTGAATTGCCCAGCGGCCTTTGATATCGAGATTTTCCATCATTGTCCCGTTGATTGATTGAGCAGGAAGTCCGAAACAGCGTGCGTGAACTGCGCAGCCTTTTCGATCTGCACCCAGTGTCCGCACTGATCAAACTCTTGCAGCGTCGAGTTCGGGAGCAACGTCTTCATGTGTCGCGACCATTCGACCGGGATCACCTGATCGTTCAGGCCATGGATGAGCAACGTCTCGTGCGCGATCGCCGCCAGATCCGATTCAGCAAGGGCCAGCATTTCCACGCCCTGCTGACGCGGCGCCGGGAACAGGCGAGCAAATCGTTCCTGCACGTCCGCGCGGATCGATGCCTCGTAACGCATACGCACCAGATCGTCGGTGATGATCGAGTGATCGTGGGCGAACACTTCCATGAGCCCCTTCATGGCTTCCAGGCTGGGCGTGTAACCCCATACCTTTTCAAGGCCCTCGCTGATCGGCGCATTGATGCCCGCCGCACCCATCAGTACCAGACGATTCACACGCTCGGGATGTGCCGTGGCGAGTGCCAACGCGATGGCGCCACCAAACGAGTTGCCGACCACCGACACTTTCTCGATCTCCAGCGCGTCGAGCAACGCGATCAACGATTCCACCCAGACAGCGGGAGTCAGCTTGAGTTGCTCGGGGCACCGGGTATATCCAAATCCCAGCATGTCCGGTGCGATGACTCGAGCCTTCTGGCTCAGTACCGGGATAATGCCGCGCCAGTTAGCCCAGGCGGTGACGCCGGGGCCTGAACCGTGAATCAGCAGGATCGGTTCGCCCGCGCCCTCACCAACGTCGTGATAGTTCAGCGTGACGTCACCCAGTGTGAGTGAACTCGCGATTTCGGGACTTGCGTTGCTCATCACTTTGCCTTCTGTGTTTCAGGGATCACAACTGGTGCACGCATGCCTTCGGCCGCCAGTTGCTTGAGAATTTGTCGCGCTTCTTCGCGCTTGTGGTCCGGAAGCCATGTCCGGTCATGCCCCCAGAGGCTCATGCCTTTCAGTTCCTCGACTTCCCAGTCAGGTCCAACCGTGCGTGTCGCCCAACCCAGTTCGAACATCCAGCCATCGGGGTTCTTGAGATAGAACGAGGTCGCGTGGTCGTTGATGTGACGACCCAGCGTCACGCCAATCGAATCGGGATTCAGGAGCGCGGTATCATACGCACGACCGACGTCATCGAAATCGTTGTACTCGAGCATCAGGTGATAGATACCGGCCTTGCCACCCGTATGCGCGATGCCAATCGTATGGTGACGTGGGTTGCAGTGCAGGAATTCGACCTTGAACGGCTTATAGGTGTAGTCCGTGAGGTGCATGCCCAGCACGTTGCGATACAGGTTCGAGAGTCTTTCGAAGTGCCCGGTAATGAGCGCCACGTGACCGAGGCCCATGTTGCCGGTACGGAAACCGCCAATCGGTCGGCCGGGCACGAATTCCGTATTTGCATCGGCCAGACCATAGGCGATCTCCAGACGTACACCATCATCGTCACGGAAATGCACCATGCTCTTGACGCCCCGGAATTCGATTTCCTGAGCCGTACCGGGCGTCGTTTTATAGCCTGCGGCCTCCAATGCCATCGTGCATGCCGTCAGGGTCGGGGCGTCGGGAACTTCGAAGCCCATACCCATCGTGGACTCGCCATCGGTAGCGGTGACGACAAACCGCTGAATCTTTTCGTCCGCGCGAATGCGTATGGTCTTTCCAGCTTCGGTCACTTCGATCTGCATACCGATGTGGTTCGTCACCTGGTCGATCCATTCCTGCATACGGGGGGTCTCGACCACGATGTAGCTCAGCGCATTAATCATCTCTGTTCAATCCTTGCAGAACCAACGGTCAGGGGCGCGCAATTCCGCCCAAAACGCCTTCCAGCAAAATGCAAATGGAGAGCAGTCGACGATCCGAACCTTGCGGACCGTCGAATTCCATGCCAACCGGGAGCCCCGTTCGGGATCCCAGTCCTGCCGGAAGATTCAGGCCCGGAAGCCCGGCGCTCGCCATCGGCTCGGTGTTCTGGATCAGGCGCCGGAAGTTCTCTTCCTCATAAATGCTGTCGTCCGCATTGGGCGCCACGCACGCGGTAGTCGGGAAGATCAGCGCATCCAACTGATGCCGGGCAAACAGTTCCGCATACCTGGCCCGCAACTGATCACGTCCACCGCCGGACTTTTGTGCCTGTTCGTACAGGCGTGTCACATCCATGAGTTCACCTGCGGCATTCGGGAACTTGTTGGGCAGCACCCAGTTTTCATAAATCCACTTCACGTCTGGACTGTCGATCTTCCTGGCCAGTTGCTCGACCGTCATCGAATGACCGTTGCCCTTCAGGTACTGCTCCATACTGGATCTGGACTCGCCAACGACCGCCTGGAAGCCAACTGCATCATTCAGTTCCATCAATCCGGTTTTGCCCAGATCGATGATGGTCACGCCCAACTGTGTGAGACGCGTAACCACAGAGCCCGCGACCTCGCGCGTGTCCGGATCGAGATTCGCCCAAAACTCGGCGGGAAGACCTAGCCGTAGCTTCCTGAGTTCCACGTGGGGCAACGCGTACTCGTCGGAGATCACGCTGTCGAGGAGCGCCACGTCGTGCATGTTCAATGCCATGGGGCCCACGGTATCGCGCGTCCTCGCAATGGGGATCACGCCCAGCCCCGAGTAGCGACCCCACGTCGGACGCAGCGAAGCCACGCCATTGAGTGCGGGGGGAATGCGCATCGAGCCGCCTGTATCGGTTCCCAATGCCCCGAGTGCCATCCGCGCACCCAGCGCAGCGGCCGAGCCCGAGGACGAACCGCCGGCAATCCTGGTCTGGTCGTATGCGTTACGAACCCCACGGCCCGCGCCCGTATTGAAGGCGCCGTTGTAGCCCGTCGCCCCGTAGGCCAGTTCATGCATGTTGGTCTTGCCCAGCACGATGGCCCCTGCATCCCGGAGCTTGCGCAAGGTCGGTGCATCCGTGACCGGCACGAAGTCTGCGAAAGCGGGACTGCCTGCGGTGCAGCGGATGCCCGCGCTATGAATGTTGTCCTTGACCACGATAGGGATGCCTGCCAAAGGCCCCAACGGAATCCCTGTCTGCCGTGCGTGATCAATAGCGGCCGCAGCCTTCAAAGCGCCCTCTGCATCCACGGTAACGAATGCATTCAGGGCTTTTCCTGCGTTGATACGTTCCAGACAGGCCAGTACCAACTGGGTACTCGTCACCGATCCGTCGCGAAACGCCTGAGCGGCGTCGGCCATCGTGAAATCGATGAGCGGTTGATGTTTATCGTGGGTCATATCTAACCTTAACGCAGCCATCCTTGACAGCTTTAGAAGCCGAACGCGGCATCCTTGTTCGTTTCCGGGCTCGGAAACGCGGTCTTGCTGTGGCACAGACCGAGATCGAGCAGCAATTCGCAATACTTGTATGCGACCACGCCCGGATTCAGAACCGGTACGTTCAGGTGCCTGGCCAGGTATTGGTGCGACTGATGCATCGTGGTGGAACCCAGGACCAGCACGTCCGCACCATCTTCTTCGACTGCCTTCCTGCCCGCCTCGACCAGGGCCGCGAATACGATGTCTTCCTTGCCCTGCAGCAGTTCCTGTGTATCGGGGCGAACGCCGATGTCACGAATCGAGGCGAGACGATGCTCCAGGCCGTATTCCTTCGTCGTCTTTTTGTACAGCGCGTGCCACTGCGGCCACATCGTCAGGACGCTGAACTTGTGACCCAGCGAGCACGCGAGGTGGAACGACGTGATAGCGGGGGCCATCACCGGAATCGACAGACGCGAGCGGAGCGCGTAAAGGCCCGAATCCGAAACCGTGTTGATACACACGGCATCGAAGCCCTGCTCCTCAGCTTTGATGCCCGCCTGAATCACAGCCATCTCCATGACTGCCATGTCGAGGTACGAATCCGCGAGCGTCATGACCTGACCGGCGCCTACGAATTCGACTTCGATGTCCGCGCGCTGCATCGAAGGCGGCAGTTGCGATTCCACCAGCGGACGAGTCGCCTCGCTCATCGGCACCGGGAAAATCATCTTGATGCGCTTCTTGCTCATGTCTGCCTCCTTCCTTGCTTTCTGGTTATGGAACTACGACCACAGAAACTCAAAGGCCAAGCTCGCTCCGGTCGCGGGTAAGCGTGTCGATCACCGCGTACAGGATTTTCTCGGCGCAGGGCATCAGGTCCGGAACGTAGGTGGCGCCCATGCCGCCCAGACCCTCGGCGACCGGCACCGGAGCGCCCTGAGCCGGCCACGGCCAACCGATGCGAGCAGTCGGCACACCGTAACGACGCAGCGCCGCACCGTCGGTTTGACCGGCCAGCAAGTCGGGTACGCCATGCGGACGTCCCTCGATGTGCTCCCAGCCGCGCTTCGCCGACTGGATAATCCAGTTCTCCGGATCCGTGGTGCCGCCCGGGACCGAGCCGTACATCTCCCAGTCCATCGTGATTTCCGGATGGCGAGTCTTTACGTCCTCGACAAAGTTCGCGAACTGTGCCTTGACATCAGCGGGGCTCGTCCGGGGATTCACGCGAACGTCGAAGAAAATCTCCGTGACTGCGGACGGGAACGCAGGCCTTTCGATCTGACCGCCACGAACGCCCGCAATCCAGCCATGGGGCTCGATAACGCCCGACGTATTGCGTTTCGTATATTCGGGAAGCCAGGCTTGCAGCGCCTGGATCACCGTGGCAGCGGGAACCACCGACGAACGGAAACCCGGCACGTCGTGCGGGATACCCGCATAGCCCATCGTGCCCTTGACCGTGATCTTGAACCACGCCATACCCGGTTCTTCGTGGTAGACCCAGTTCCACGGCTTCATGATGATTGCGAAATCGGGGTACATGCCACGATTCAGCAAATTGATCACGCCATTCGACATGCCCGAATGACGCTCCTTGATGTCAACGGGCATTCCGCCGTCGGCCATACCGACAAGCAGATTGCCCTTCAGCGGAATACCCGTTTCCAGCACCGCCGTTGCCACTTCAACGTGCGTGGCGATCATGCCCTTCGGATTCGAAGCGCCGAGCCCGAACACCCAGTCTTCGATTTGCCTGGCGTGCGGCTGCAAATCCGCTTCTTGACCGGGGCCCGCAAGTATCTCTTCTTCCTTGGTGCGATCCAGGTGAGTGTCGATAGGCGCATAAAGCAGCAACGACGCGCCGCCACCGGTGCCCCGGTGTTCACCCATAACCGAACGACTGATGGCCGAGTTGTCATGCGTTTTCGTACGCAGCCCGATCAACTCCATATGACGCTGCATATAGTCAGCAGCTTCACGCGTGGAACCCGTAGGACTGTGTATGTCCGTCAGCTCGAACAGCAGTTTTTGAAGACGCTTCGAACTCAGGTTGGCCTTGGCCTTTTCGTACCATTCGGTCTGCTGAGCCGAAAACGGCATTTGCTTCGTAGGATTGAATTGCATGCCCATTCCTCAATTCGATGCAACAAACTGCTCTGCGAAAATCAATTCCGGCTTCATGCCCAACTCGATCAGACGCCTCGTTGCCGCGTCGATCATCGGCTGCGGACCGCACAGATAAGCCACCGTGTTCGGATCCGTCACATCGCCTTCCTTGAGGGCCGAGACCGGCGATCCTTCATGCAGGCCTTCCGTGGCGTGGCGATCCACGCAGATGCGGGTCTTCAACGTCGGCAGCCAGTGCTGACGCAGTTCCATGTCATCCAGCGCAAACAGCGCTTCAGGGACCGCGCAACCAAACGAGAGCAGCATCGGCGGCTTCTTGCCAGACGCCTGCCGGAGGCCGTCGATCATCGACAGGATCGGAGCCAGACCCGTCCCACCGGCAACGAAGATGTGCGGCGCACGACGATGCTCTTCACGCAGGAAGAACGCGCCATAGGGGCCTTTCATCGTCAGAACCTGGTCCACTTGCGCCTCGTTTTCGAGGAACGTGGACATCGCGCCATTGGGTAGCAGTCGGACCAGAAATTCCATCTTCGGCAGAGTCAGCGACGTAGACGACGGGCTGTAGCTGCGGAGAACACCCAGACCCGGTACCGTGATCTGCATGAACTGCCCGGACCTGAATTCGAGCCAGTTGCCTTCGGCCAACTCGACAGTCAAACGCATGACGTTGGGCGCGATACGCTCCACGGAGTCGATGAAGACCTTCACCTCCTGGGCGACCGACGAGCCGACTTCCGAACCGTATGCGACGTTGAATGAACAATCCGATTCGGCATTCGTCACGCAGAGCAGCCGGTTTCCTTCCGCGTATTCCGAAGCCAGGAGCGTCGAACTGGCACCGGGGATCGTCACGGCCTCTCCTTCCGCGAGCTTGCACGTGCACGACGCGCAGGCCCCGGCCTTGCACTGATACAGCACGGGCACTTCGGCCTTGATTGCGGCTTCGAGAATGTTTTCACCCGACCCGGCGGCAAATGTACGGCTCACGCCATCTGCGAAGTGAATGGTTACCTGATGAGCTTGGGTCATGACTTAATCCGCAAAATAAACACTTTCAATATCCATCAAGCCAACCCAGGCGGGACCTGACGATGCCAATCACTATGGCGCTGCAATATCATGCCGACCATACACAGCAGATCGTCTTGATACTTGCGGCCAATGAGTTGCCCACCGACGGGCAATCCTTGGCCGGTAAATCCGATGGGTACCGACAATGCGGGGTGTCCCGAGGCGTTGAACGGCGACGTGAACTGAATCAGGCGCCGGTTAGCCTCAGGATCCGAAGCCAAACCTGCCAACTGTTCATACGTCGGTGCCGCGTAGGGCTGCACCGGAGCCAATACAGCATCCACTTCTGTGAATACCGCATCCATCTCGCGGGTAAACTGCTGGGCATCACGAATGATGCGCTCGTAGTCCACAGCCTTCAGTTCCCGCCCTTGATCGATCAAACGGGCCAGTGCGGGACCGTATTCACCGGCCTTGTCGGGATACGTCGCTTGATGAGCAACAGCCGTTTGAACCCCGCAGTGATGCTCCCAGTTGGAACTGGTCGCCCTTGTATCCGGAACCTTGATGCTCTTGATTTCGCCACCGGCCTCAGCAAGGATGACCTTGACGTGCTGAATCGCGCGCTGAATCACGGGATCGACGCCGTCCGAAATCCACGCTTCGTCCAGGCCGATTCGCAATCCCTTGAAGCCCTTCAGGAAGTTATCGAATCGTTGCTCGTCGATGGTGGCAAGCAGTCGTTGCGTATCGTGACCACCAATGATTGCGAGAAGGAGCAGCACGTCACGGGCAGAGCGAGCCATGGGGCCCACGTGATCCAGCGATGCAGCCAGTTCCATCGTACCCTTACGGCTGATCGTGCCGTATGTGGTTTTCAATCCAGTCAGATTGTTCGCTGCACTGGGGAAACGCACCGAGCCACCCGTATCGGAACCGAGCGTGCCGTAGCACAGACGGGCCGCAGTAGCGACACCGCAACCCGAGGAGCTCGCACCACACCAGTGCGCGGCGCCCCACGGATTAACGGGATCAGGAATCGTCGGATGGTGGATGGCAAAGGCACCTTCCGTCATTTGCAGCTTGCCCAGCATCACCGACCCTGCATCTTGCAGGCGCTGCACGACCGTCGCGTTTTCCGTGGGTACGCGCTGTGCATGGATCGGCATACCACCGGCAGTCACGATGCCCTTGGTATCGAACAAATCTTTGACTGCAAGCGGAATACCGTGCAGGGGACTCCTTACGTCCCCAGCCTGAATCTCCTTCTCTGCTTGCTCAGCCTGCTTCAATGCCAGCTCAGGGGTGACACGGGCATAGCTATGCAATTTCGCGTCCAGTGCTTCCACGCGGGTCAGAATCGCCCTGGTGACTTCTACCGGACTGATCTTGCCGCTGCGAATCTGCAACGACAGGTCGTAGATTTCGAAATCAGGCAGGTCGCGTGGAAGGCTGCTCATGACGGATATGGGTAATAGATTTAGTTAGGTCCATGGCCTGATGGCACACGGAGACGAGAATGGAGACCGAGAGGACAACGAATCGACCTCCCTCCTCGCAACTGGGCATCAGGGTGCTGCAAGGTGCCAAGGGGAACTGACAGGCGCCCTGGCGAGTGCCGATCAAGCTTTAGAACCAGACTTGATCCACAAAGTACGCCGGGCGCTTGCCATCCGCGAGATCCTTGAGGCGCGTGCTATGAGTCTTCACTGCACCGTAGACGCCCTTGCCAGGCTTCGCGATACCCCGGTTGTGGCGCGAAGCGAGCTTGCGCCACGTGACCGGAGAGATGTCGGTCGACACCAGTTGCTCGTCGTCCCAGCCCGTGCCGTCCGCGTAGAAGTGCTGCATACCTTCGCGGGCGTAGAGGTCGCAGTCGTTGAAGCCGTGCAGGCACAGTTCCTTGTATACGCGGTCAAAGCGGTACTTGAACTTCTTGCGATCCTCTTCGGTCGGGCAGATGCGGACCAACACTTCCCAGTACTCGTGCAGATCGTCCGTGATCGGGACGTACCATTCGTACTGGACGACGTGCTCTTCCGGCCAGTTTTCGACCATGAGCACACCCGGGAGGACCACCGACGTGCGATAGAAGCGACCGTTCAGGTTGTCGATCTTGAGGCCCAGTTCCTTGTTTTCCAGCACCGGTTGCCACTTGTCCGTGAACAGCCATTGCATCATGCCCTTCGGACCATTTTCGTCTTCAATGACCTGAATGCAGTCGTCCGAGACCGGCAGAATGCCCAGCGGGAGCACCCAGTCGTTCACGTGAACGATGGAGTTGTCCTTGTGAACCAGGATGTGTGCGTTGTCGAAGCCGTTTTCGCACGCGATACGCCAGTTGCCGAAGCCCGTGCGGTGCATTCCGTGCGCGACTGCGTTGTCGTCCAGGATCGATGGCGTGTCCGGCCACAGCGGGTGCGGGAAGCGCTCGTTGTTTTCCGGGAAGCGGAACGGCAGGTCTTCCGACAGCGGGGGAACGTCTTCGAGCGGGAAGTCGTCTTCACGAACGAACACGAAGATCATGCCCGCGACTTCCTGAACCGGGTACGTCGTGATACCGGTCGTGCCGATCAGCTTGTCCTCGGGATTGGCAACGATGGTCGAGAGCTTGCCGTCGTCCAGATTGAACGTGAAGCCGTGGTACCAGCACGTGATCGTTTCCTTGTTGAAGCACATCGGCTTCTCGGAAAGACGAATGCCACGGTGAACGCACTGATCCTTGACTGCGTAGACCTTGCCGTCGACGCGTCGCAGCACGATGGGCACGCCGGCGATCATGATGCCCTTGATGCCCGTCTGGAGTTCTTCTTCGTTCTCGGTCGTGGTTTCCACCAGTTCCTTGCTGAACATCGCCGGATACCAGTGGTTGATGAAGCCCCAAGCTGCGTCCTTGTAGGGCTGGTATTGCGATTGCGACTTTGCATCGTTGTAGCGCGAATCGCTGATCGAATGTTGCGCTACGCGACGACGAACAACAGTTTGGTCCGACATCTGTCTGTCTCCTCAGAGGGGGCTGGCCCTTGTAAAGGGGGTAATTTTTTTGCGCACCAGGTAAGGCAGTGACCGCAGGACAAATCGTATTACCCGACCGCGTACTCGACACTCCAATGACTACGAGCCCTATCCCGTCTGTGCATTCAATATGCGTTTCGAGGGTTTATCCCTACAAACACAAACGGGGCTCCTGAGAGCCCCGTCTGGGTTAGCGCTTGATTTGATCAGCTATTAAATTCGTAGTCCTTTTCGTCTACGACGTGGCGAAATTCCCACGGTGAAGGACCAGCGGGGTCGCTCCATTCTCAGTTCAGCATTGTCGAAGTAACAAGGGGCAAGCGTTCGGATCATCGAAAGCGTTGGCGAGCCGGCGCACGATTGCCTGATTCTGGCCGCACTCGGTGAAGATCTTCAGTTGCCGCTCAGGCGGAGGGCCAGGTGCGAGTTCGCGACGCTCCCCTGCTTACCGGCTTAACGAGCTAGTGTTTCGCTAGGGGTCTCGCCAAACCAACGTTTGTAATAGGTGGTGAAGTGACCGAGATGGGCAAAACCCCACTGATACGCTACTGCCGTCACCGTTGTATTTCTTGGATCTGACTTCAACAACTGCTCACGCACCCGATTGAGCCGGATGCTCTTCAGCAGATGCATGGGTGATGTATTCCGGTACTTTCTAAAGCCTGTGTATAACGAACTGGTGCTGACCCCTACGTGCTCCGCAATGGTCCCCACCGTAATAGGCTCGTGCGCCCGCTCCTCGATGAAAATCTCTGCTTTCCTGATAAACGCCGGAGTCACGGAGCGCGACCGATCTTCGTTAAGTGCCAGACTATGATTGCTTGCTTGACTGATGAGCAGCAGCGAGCCGATCATGTGCTCGATTTGCGCCGCCAACAGTGGCGATGACGAAGGCGTACCGTCCAGGTAATCGAAGAGCCACTGCATGGTGGAAGCCCACCGTCTGCCGGCAGCGGAATCGAGCGGCATTGCAGTATCGAATTCCACCCGGGTTTGCGCATCATTGCCGAGATGCTGCCCACACAGGCGCTCCACCAAACCGCGATCAATACGGAGAATCAGCTTTTCGGTACCCGTCGTGTGAACGATTTCATGTTGTTGCCCGGCATTAAGAATCGAACCCACCGTAGGCGATGAACTGACGGACTGGTTGCCATTGGTGATATGCTCACCACCACTGAGTGGCACCTGTACTAAATAAAAATCATCAAATGTAGTCGGTCGAATCCTGAGTTCGCCGCCATAACTCATTCGTCCAATGCCGATTGATCCGTACTTTCGATACATTAGACGCGCATCGAGCTCACCACGCACGTCAATATTTCGAAGTTCGTTTTCGCAGAATGTACGCGTGCCCCAATCTCTGGCCTGTTCTATATCCCGGGTCCGAAATAACTCGGCATCGGCTGAGGGACTAGAGTCGTCGTTAGCCTCAGAATGCAACTCCTCTTTTAGTTTCATTGGCTTTATAACTCAGAAGTATTCAGCTACCGGGGATCAGGACTAGATTGCTGGAGAAGTATACATTCCTTAAAACAATCCACCCATACGTGTCTCCCCTACCGGCAACGCGAACTGGCCCTGATCAATTGCGGAGATCGAATTCGGCTGCTTACGCAATGTTAATTTCTGAATTTTCTGTCGAGGAATTGTGTACTTTACAAAGGCGAACCGCCCTGGGAATCTTGATCGAAGCCAGCAGTGAGCGGCCGTGAGCGACGATTTCGTCGGGCATGCGTTCCACGTGGGGTCGGAGTTCAATAAGGGCACAAGGAAACCCACCCCACTTCGGACATCGGCAGAGAACCATCCGCCAGCGACCGCCTCTTCTGGCGCCTTTTTATTCTTGTGGCCATAGACGTTGGACGTGCGAACCTGGAGGTCCACCGGGGTCAGCGGGGTGTAGTTGTTGGCAATGCAACGTTGCAATCCATCTTCATACATGTGCATTCGCACCGTCTCCGTCTACTTTTGACTGCTCTCTTGAATGCCTTGATCGCGCTCAAGATTGTTGCACGCAGACTATTCCAACCCCACCTGGTGAACTATCCAATTCGTGCGCAGACTATCCCGATACTGCAAGAACCGTTGCCCCCGACTGAGTCAACGCTGTGCAAGAAGGGGCAAGGGTGAAGACTTGAATTCACAACTCGACCTATTTCGGCTCGCCGGCGCGATAACGGTCGGCTGCCGGCGCACGAGACGGTGGGCCGGCACTGACGCCGTTAGCCGCAAATCTGCGACGTCTCGGGCCCGCGCATCCGATCGCCGATCCGACTCAACACCTTGCCTTCCTGACATCGTTGCTCGTCCGCTCAGACAGAATGGCGCTCGCGATGACCTGAAAGAGATGATCGGCCCGTGGCGCGAATGAGGGTTGGTCACCGAGCCAGCCGAGCGCCGACATCAGGGCGAACAGGTCGTCGCCATTCACATCGGCACGCGCGGATCCCTCGGCCTGAGCACGGCGCAGCAGCCGCTCGCCCGCTGAGTGCACCGCTGCGCATGAGGCATAAAGCGCGGAGTCCGGGGTCGCGTGGGCGCTCGCCATCAACGCGACAACGCCGCTATAGGTATGAACGAATGCCACCCCTTCGCGAAACCAGGACACGAGCGCTTCATCAGGTGGATTCGACGTTTCGAGTTCAACTGCTTTCTGCGTCAGTGCGTCCAGATTCTCTCGCAGCAACGCTTCGAACAAGGCTTCGCGAGTCGGGAAATGACGAAACAGCGTGGCCAACCCGACGTCGGCCCGGCGGGCGATATCTCGCATGGACGCATCGGCACCATGCTCGGTGACGACGTCCCGCGCGACTGCTAATAGATGGTCGTAATTTTTTCTGGCGTCGGCCCGCATAGTTTTCTTGACAAGTGGATCAGCGATCCGTATCTTCGGAATCGGGATGTGGATCAGTGATCCACAAGATACAGCGGATTTGTGCAAATGGGAACAGAGACGCTGTCCGACACCACGAAAGGAGCGATTATGGGAAAGCTCGAGGGTAAGGTTGCAGTCATCACCGGTGGTTCGAGCGGCATGGCGCTGGCAAGCGCCAAGCGGTTCGTTGAAGAAGGCGCCTATGTTTTCATCACGGGCCGGAGGCAGGAAACGCTGGACGAAGCCGTCAAGTTGATTGGCCGGAACGTCACCGGCGTGCGCGGCGACGCCGCCAATCTCGACGACCTCGACCGCTTGTTCGATACCGTCAAGCGGGAAAAGGGCAAGATCGACGTCCTGTACGCGAGCGCCGGCTGGGGCGAAGCCGTCCCGCTGGGCGAGATTACCGAGCAGCACTTCGATGCGATCTTCGACCTGAACGCGCGCGGCACGCTGTTTACGGTTCAGAAGGCGTTGCCGCTGTTCAATGATGGCGGATCGATCTTCATGACCGGGTCAGTGGCTTCGGTAAAAGGCTTTCCTGGCTACGGCGTGTATGCGGCGAGCAAGGCGGCGTTGCACTCATTCGCGCGCACGTGGCTCAACGAGCTGAAAGGCAGGAATATCCGCGTGAACGTGCTGAGCCCGGGGCCGATAGCCACACCGATGCAGGACCAGGTTCTCGACGAGGCGGCGAAGCGGATGTTCGAATCCGTGATTCCGCGGGGAAAGATGGGGCGTCCCGAGGAAATTGCGACGGTCGCGCTGTTTCTTGCTTCAGACGATTCGAGCTTCGTGAATGGGGTGGAGTTGTCCGTCGACGGCGGCTTGTCGGCCATCTGAAATCGTGCCGTAAAGCCAGGAGTGAGTGATCGAGATTGCGTAGATAAATCTGGATTCCTGATCAATAAGCGGAATTGGATTTGGTGATTGTGCAGCGGCTATTGTCACGCCTGCTTGCGCTGCCGTCGCTGCAAACGGCGGTGAGCGCACCCGGCTCCGCGCGTCTGGTATGGCCCGCGTCGCGCATCGCGCGCAGCGGGCCACCAAACGCGGATAACAGTCCCGCTCCGGATCTCGTCAAGTTCAAATAGCGGCGCGCGTCACGACAAAGTCACATCGACCACGCGCATCGCCAAACGCGTGCTGGTGATCTGACCGGGATTCAGTTGGCGCCTCTCTGGCCGCCCGCGAGTGCTTAATAGGCGCCGCCCGTGTCGATGGTCAGATAAAGCATGTCATGCTCGAGAATGCTGATGAAATGTTCGTCTTCCTGGATCAGTTCCTCGAGGACATCGCTATTCGATAGCACGCCGATTACCTGTCCTGAATCGATGACCGGCAGATGCCGGATCCGCCTCGTATGCATCAACGCCAGGCACTGGTCACAGGTGTGCTCGGGCGTGACGTAAAGCACCTCGGTAGTCATGATCTCGCCGACCTTCGTCTCGGTCGCGTTGCGCCCGACCAGTTCGACCTTGCGCGCGTAGTCGCGCTGAGACAGGATGCCGACAAGATTGCTGCCCTGCAACACCAGCAAGGTGGTGACATCCTTGTCAGCCATCAGACGCAGCGCCGTCAGCACTGCGTCCGCGGGGCCGACCGAGATCACCTCGCGGGGATTCCCGGACAGAATTTGCCGGGCTGTTTTTCTCTCCTTTTTCATGGTCGTCTCCTATAGAAGACTGGCAGTGGCGCGCCGACGCCATCAGTCGGCTCACAACGAAAGGGTACGCTCCTTCGCGGCGCTACAGGAATGTCTGCTGCCGGGAAAACCAGAGACACTCAGCGTCGAAGCATGAGGTTCAGGTTCTGAACCGCCGCTCCGGATGCACCTTTGCCAAGATTATCGAAAACCGCGGACAGCAGGACGTGCCCGTGTTCCTCGTCATGAAATACGCTGAAGTGCATGTCGTTCGTACCGTTCAGCACTTGCGGATCCAGCTGTTTTAAGGCGCTCGATTCGTGCAGCGGCAAGACTCGTACGTGAGTCGCCTCGGCATAGTGGCGTGCGAGGCATGCGTGTAGCGTGGCGCCATCCACGCCGGGTGCCAGCAGCCGCAACGCCAGCGGAACCGTCAGCACGATGCCCTGGCGGAACGCTCCGTACGCAGGGACGAAAATGGGACGCTGCGCAAGCGTGGCGTGCTGCTGGATCTCCGGCGTGTGCTTGTGCGCGAGTTCCAGGCCATAGACCTGGTATGAAGACGCGTTGGCGGCGCCCGCCCCCTCATATTCCTCCACGCCGGCTCGTCCGCGTCCGGAGTAGCCGGATACCGCATGAATGCTGATCGGGTAATCGCCTGGTATGAGTCCGGCCTGCACCAACGGACGCAGCAGGCCGACTGCACCGGTCGGATAGCAACCAGGATTGGTGACCCGACTTGCGTTCGCAATCTGCTCAGCCTGCCCCGGCGTCATTTCTGGAAAACCGTAAGTCCAGTCCGGCTGGGTGCGGTGGGCGGAGCTAGCGTCGATCACCCGGACGTCAGGATTGACAATGACGCCCACTGCCTCACGCGCGGCGGCATCCGGCAAACAGAGGATGGCGATGTCGCAGGCGTTGATGGCTTCTGCGCGACGCCGCGAATCTTTGCGCTCCGCAGCGGCAAGTGTGAACAGTCTGATGTCGGTCCGGTTGCGCAGCCGGTCGTGGATTTGCAGACCGGTGGTGCCTTGGTCGCCGTCGATGAAAACTACGGGAGAGCTCATACGTGGATGACTCCGCTGACTGTGGGTTGGAACAGGAAAAACGAACCCGTATGTTGCGCGGACGGCTAGAATAGAGAAAGTTGAATTTCATAACGTAATAATTCAGTCTTTCTGAATCTGGACGCCGTCATGCGAGAGATCAGTCTGGACCGCTTGCGCACTCTGGTCGCCGTTGCCGACCGAGGTTCATTTGCCGATGCGGCGCGTGCATTGCACCTGGCGCCGCCAACGGTCAGCCTCCACATCGCCGAACTCGAAGACCGCATTGGGGCTCCACTCCTGTTACGCAAGCGCGGGCATGTGGGGCCGACGTCTATCGGCGAGGTGCTGGTGGAGCGCGCGCGCCGACTGCTGGCCGACGCGGAGCAGGCGTTAGACGATATTCAACGCCAGGTAGAGGGGCTCGAAGGGCGTGCGCGTCTCGGCGCGTCCACAGGCGTGATCGCGCACCTGCTGCCCCAAGCGCTCGAAGTCCTGCGCGAGCACCATCCCGCCATCGACATTCAGATTGCAGTGCTGACGTCGCAGGAAACCTTGTCCAGGCTGGTGGATGGAACGCTGGATATCGGGCTGGTCGCGCTGCCCCAGCCCCCGGTGGCCGGACTCGTGATAAAGCCCTGGCGCCGCGACCCTGTGATGGCCTTTGTGCCGGCGCATTGGCGGTCGCCGGCCCGCGTTACCCCTGAATGGCTCGCCGCCCAGCCTCTCATTCTCAATGACGCGACCACGCGTCTCTCGCGTCTGACTACGGAGTGGTTCGCGAACGGCGGGCAGCATCCCGAGTCGCGCATTCAGCTGAACTACAACGACGCGATCAAGAGTCTGGTAGCGGCAGGTTACGGCGCAGCGCTGTTGCCCCATGAGGCCACTACGCCATTACCGGACAGTCGCATAGTCATGCGTCCGCTGCGCCCGGCGTTGTGGCGACGGCTCGGGATTGCACATCGTGCGGGGTACGTCGAGCGTGCCACGCAACACGTACTGGATGTGTTGTGGGATTTGCGATTGGCGTAGGCGTTGCCATTTGTCGCTCAGATTCCTTTTTCGCTGAAAATGCTGCTGAATGTGCGGACTACCTGCCGGCCCATACAACATCACCGTCCACCGAATAAATGCGGCATTCCTCGTGGCCGTTTGCACACTGCACCAAAGCTGCGTTGATCGAATCGATCCCGGACGCCTGCCCCCACCCGCCATCGCGCGCGATCGCAAATGCCCGCGGTCGTGTCGCCGCCAGATAGCTCGCAAAGAGTGCGGTCTTCTGCCGTGCGTTGAGATAGGGAACTGCGCTGAAGTCGTTGATGCTCGCATAGCCGCTGGCCTTCGGCTCAGGACGAGGAAGGTACTCTGGATTGACTTCGTTGCCAGGCATGCCGATGCTCTGCAGGAAGGCCTCGGCCTTCGCGATCCATAGCGGAAGCCCCGCACCTGAGGCCGTCATGGCGTGGGCGTCCTTCTGGAAGTCGGCATAGTCCACCAGTTGCGCGCGGCCGCCAGCGGCCGTGTAGTGGGCATACATGCCTTTCCACGTCGCAGTAGAGAAAGTCTGGTCGTTGTCGCCGTAGAACCAGATCGATGCCAAGCGCGTGCGCGAGCCGAGGTCTCCGGCAGCCGTAATCAGACTTTCGTCGGGCTTGCCGCAATCGCCCTCTTTCACGCCACCAGCGAAATTGAGCAGCCCCTTCACGTCCGCAGGATTCTGTGCGCCGAATACGAGCGTACTCCAGCCCCCCATGCTCTTGCCCGCGACGACGATCTGGCTGGCGTCGATGCCCGGGATGTCCTTCACATCATCGAGCACCTTGCGAATGTCCTTGGCGGCATCGTTGCCGATGGCAAGTACGTCGCAACCGTGCGGTGTCAGATGGCCCCACGAATGGGCGTAGCCGCGTTGCACCGGCATGGCGACGGCGTAGCCGCGCGAGAGGAAGTACCACGTTATGAATTGATCGCCCACGCGCGGCGCGTTCATGGGGAGCGCGAGCGGAAAGGGACCGCCGCCCGCCGAGTGCGCGGGCATATACACCGTCACTTCCAGTGTGACTAGCGGCGACGATTGAACGGGGACACGAACAATTTTCTCGTTGAGCGGCGCCTCGGGTTCAACCGCGCCGTGGTCCGCCGACCACGCGGCCTGCGGCAGCGCGGCAAGCAAAACGAAAGCACTATGAAGAAAGGAAAGCGAAAGCTTTAGCGCATGCAAGCAGACAGCTATCCCATGCATCAAGCATCCGCGCACCTTGCTTGCGAACGCAACGAGATGGTGACGGCCCTTTACAACCTTCACCTATCTGTCATCGAGCCTGGTAAATAACTGACGAAGCAATAAAGAACGATTCGCATTCTGAATATCCACGCTCGAATCATGTCATTCGATTGACATTCGAAACTGACTAAATGTTACCGGGCTGAAAGCGCCGGGATGGCGCCACTGCAATACATCCCACCTGGTCCAATCGCTGGCACGTCTCCGCAATCAGGGGCAACAGACCTGACAAATGATTCCGCTTGAATCGAATTTGGCGTTTCTGTTTTGATTATCTGGAGAGAACCAAAATGAATCGTAACGTCGTTCAATCTGCCTTAGCATTAGGATTACTGACTAGCTGTATTGCATTTGCAGCACCGCCGCAGGGCAACATGGAACTTCTGCCGACGGGCCAGTTCATCTCCCCGAGAGCCATTCCGGGCGCTGTGCAGCAGCTGCTCAACCCGCAACTCGCGGCAAAGCCGACCCAGGTCGTCAGCGGCGCCATCCGGTCGCAACTCAGCCCGGACGGTAACACGCTGGCCGTGATTACGGCGGGCTACAACACCGTCTACACGGGCGCCAGCAACAGCACGCTCGACAAGACCGACTCGACCCAGTACATATTCATCTACGACGTGTCGGGCGCCAACAAGGCCAATCCGAAGTTCGTCCAGGCCATCCACCAGAACAACGCGTTCGATGGCCTCGTCTGGAATGGAAACCAGACCCTGTACGGCACCGGCGGCGCTGATGACGCGGTCTACGTGTACAGCCGCCCGTCGGCACTTCCGTCGGCACAATGGTCACAGACCGCAGCCATCGCCCTGAATCACAGCAAGGGGATCGGCAACGGTGTGAAGCCGAACGCCGGTGGTCTCGCGCTCTCCGGCAATGGCCGGATCCTCGTCGTTGCCAACAACTACAACGACTCGATCACCATCATCGACACGACGACGAACACGGTCACGTCGGAATATGATCTGCGCCCGTTCAACACATCGGGCACGCAAGGCGCCGCAGGTGGCGAATACCCGTGGGCCGTTTCGCTGAAATCCGACGACACCGCGTTCATCTCGTCGGTGCGTGACCGTGAAGTCGTGGTGCTGAACCTGTCGAACCCGGCCGCACCGCAATTCATCACGCGCATCCCGGTGAAAGGCAATGCCTACGGCATGACCCTCTCGCCGGATCAGTCGAAGCTCTACGTCGCGGTGGCGAACACCGACCAGGTAGCGGTCATCAATACCGCCAGCCACCGGGTCGAGAGGACGATCGACATCGCCAGCCAGTCCGGCGACGGCGATGGCGACGATCAGGGCCACGGCAACAACAAGAAGTACAGCGGCCGCGACACGGTGAACGTGACCGTGTCACGCGACGGCAGAACCCTGTATGCGGTCAACAACGGCGACAACTCGATCGCCGTGATCTCGCTCGATGGCGACGAAGGCTACCACGTCACCGGCCTGATCCCGACCGCCTATGCGCCCAAGGACATCACGCTGAGCGCCGACGGGTCGCAGATGTACATCATCAACGGCAAGTCGAACACCGGCCCGAACCCGCTGTACACCTCGGGGACCTCGGCCCAGTACCAGTTCGGTCTCGAGCAGAGCAGCCTCGTGAGCGCGCCGGTCCCGCGGGGCGATGTGCTTGCCCGGCTGACCAGCCAGGTCGCCGAGAACAATCACTACTCGGTGAGAGAGTCGGAAAGCGATCGCCAGACGATGCATTTCCTGCGTAATCACATCAAGCATGTGATCTACGTCGTCAAGGAAAATCGCACCTTCGACCAGATTCTCGGCGACCTCGGCAACGGCTCGAACGGCGATCCCTCGCTGACGATGTACGGCAAGTCCACCACGCCGAACTTCCACAATATCGCCGGCAACTTCGTCACGATCGACAACTTCACCGATCCGGGCGATGGCTCCATGGACGGCTGGTCGTGGGTGCAGCATGCGCACGTCACGCCGACCGAGGAGGTTTCGCAGCAGGAGAACTACGCTGGCGTGAGCCGCGGCATGTCGTATGAGTCCGAAGGCGCCAACCGCGGTCTGCCGGTTGGCCTCGCCACGACTGCCATGCGCGACACCGCCTCGGGCGGCGCCTATTCCACGGTTACGTCGTCGCTGCCGGGCGGCACGGCCAACGCGCTGCCGGGAATCGCCGATATCTCGGTGCCGGATGCCCCGTTCGGCTATCAGAAAGCGAGCATCTACGACGCGGTGCTGCAAGCCGGCGGTACGGTTCGCAACTACGGCGGCATGGTCAACAACACCGGCTCGATCGGCACGATCGCCAGCCCCCTCCTCACCCCGTTTGCCTCCGGCAACATTCAGGTCTACCCGCTCAAGCCGTCGCTCGTCACCCTGACGGACCCGTACTATCGCGGCTTCGATCAGGCCTATCCGGACACGTTCCGCGAACTCGAATGGAACCGCGAGTTCCAGCAGTACGTCGCGAACGGCCATCTCCCGTCGTTTGAATTCGTCCGCATGGGTTCCGATCACACCGGCAGCTACGCGCAGAACGTCGGCCAGATGGGCACCGCTGAGCAGGAGCAGGCGGACAACGACTTCGCGGTGGGCAAGCTGATCGAGACGGTCGCGCACAGCCCGTACGCGAAGAGCACGCTGATCGTGGTGGTCGAGGACGACTCGCAGGCCGGCTCCGATCACGTCGATTCGCACCGTGCTCCGGCCTATGTCGTTGGCGCGTATGTGAAGAAGAACGCCGTGGTCAGCACCGCCTACAGCCAGGTCAACGCGGTCCGTACCATGGAAGACGTGCTCGGCACCCAGCACATCGACCTGAACACGGCGTATGCGCAACCGATGGCCGACGTCTTCGACACCGGCTCGGACGGTTCGTGGACCTACACCGCCGTTGCGTCGACGATCCTGAAGGGCACGAACGTGGGCAACGTGGCGACCGGCCCAACCTCGGGCGGCAACGACGGCAACCAGTATGCACAGGGGCCGGACATTCATCCGCTGCATGACGCGACCTACTGGGCGAACGCGACAAAGGGCTTCGACTTCTCCAGGGAAGATCGCGTTCCGCCGGAGGTGTTCAACCGCGTACTGTGGGCGGGCGTGATGGGCAACAAGCCGTATCCGGAGCCGCACTCGGTCTATACGAAGCCCACGACCGATGGCGCGAAGACGGTCGCTGCCGCTGACGACGATGACGATTGAGCGAATCACGTCGTCCGGACGTTGCGTTGATGGGGTCGTGACGTCCGCTGCGCCAGGCGCGCGGTAGCTGGCATCGATGGGCGGCTGTCCCTGGGGGCAGCCGCCCACTGGCATCGACGCTCTACGCAGATGTTCGATAAAGCGAACCGCTTGAACCGGATCTACCGCATGCAGATTTCGCTTCCTTCTATTGCCGATCGCGAGCCGGCATCGCCCAACAGACTGAATGTCCGCGCAACAAGCGCCATCGTTGTCGTCGCTGCCATTCACGTGGCGCTATTCGCGGTGGTGCGGAGCGCTCGCAACGACCCTGTGCCGCTGGCCGCCAAGCCGCGCACGATCACGGCCGAACTGCTGAGTCCCGCGCCGGTTACGGCATCCGCCGCCGTCCAGTCGCCTCCTTCCCGGATCGAGCACCGTGCGACATCCTCCGACATTGCGAAGCCAAAGGCGCATCCGCAAAATATCAGGAAAACGAATCATGTGACGACGCTGCATGAAACCATGGCCCCATCACCGCGCAGGCTCGCTGCAACCGAACCCGTGGCGGCACAGTCGAGCGCCACCGCCTCCCCGACACCGGCAGCACCTGTGGCCGCCGCACCGGAAGCCGCCGCATCGTCGCCCGATGCCGACTCCGCCCGCCCAACAATCGCACTGGCCGCTCCGCAGGACATCTCGCATCTGCATTGCAGCATCGCACAGCCGCCCTACCCGACGCTCTCGCAACGACGAGGCGAAACAGGCTCTGTGATGGTGAAATTCATCGTGGGACTGACGGGCCAGCCCGAATCCGTGGAACTGAAAAGCGGCAGTGGACACAGCCGACTCGACGAAGCGGCGCTTGCCGCCGTGCGCGACAGCATGTGCAAGCCGTATCTCGAGAACGGTACGCCGCGCCGTGTGCCGACGTCTGTTCCTTTCGTATTCGCCCTGAACAACTAGCGCGGACGTTTATAGGGAACCTGCCATGCAAAACTATGGTATTTCGCACTTCCTGGCAGCCGGAGACTTCCTGTCGCGCGGCATCGCGCTCGCACTGCTGGTCATGTCGGTGCTCTCATGGAGCGTGATCATCGTCAAGGGCTGGAATGTCATCCGACTCAATAGACTGGCCCGGGACATCGATCAGTCAATCGCACAACTCGACGATTTCCCGGACAGTGCATTGCATTCGGAAAGCCGCGCAAGCACGGCGCGGGAAAACCCGTTTCACGCGCTCGCGCTGGCCGGCAAGGAGGCCGCCGATCATCATCGCAGCGCGCAGCCGCTTTTGCGCGAACGCATGGACGTGTCGGACTGGATAACGCGCTGCCTGAAAGACACGATGGACGAGAGTGTCGCCCAAATGCAGGGCGGTCTTTCGATCCTGGCATCGATCGGCAGCACCGCGCCGTTCGTCGGGTTGCTGGGTACGGTGTGGGGCATCTATCACGCCATGCTGGCAATTGGCGCGACAGGCGAGTCGTCGATCGACCAGGTCGCGGGCCCCGTCGGCGAAGCGTTGATCATGACGGCGTTCGGCCTCTTCGTCGCCATTCCCGCTGTGCTGGGCTACAACGCGCTGACGCGCGCCAACAGGTCGCTAGCCGGAAAGCTGAGGCGGTTCGCGCATCGGCTGCACGCGTACTTCATGACAGGTTCGAGCCTCTCGCCGTCGGTCCACGACAGCGGCCTGCGGCTCGCGACCGGTAGCGACTGACCTCGAGATACGGCAATGGCCATAACCCCATTTAGTGACGACGAAGACGATGGGCTGATGGGCGAAATCAATATGACGCCGCTCGTCGACGTCATGCTGGTTTTGCTGATCGTCTTCATGGTGACGATCCCTGCGCTGCGCCATGCGGTAAAAGTGGAATTACCACATGCAAGCAGCCAGAAGGAGGACGCGAAGGCCGCGCAGGTCAATGTGTCGATTGAGGCCAATGGCACCGTGCTATGGGACGGGGAGCCAGTAGCACCCAACGCGTTGCGCGCGAAGATCGCCGCGGCGGCACACGAGAATCCTCTGCCGGAAATGCGGCTTGGCGCAGATCGCAAGGTGGCCTACGAAGCGGTGGCACAAGTGATGTCCGCTGCCTATGCAGGCGGCTTGACGAAGATCGGATTCGTCACCGATCCCAAACCATAGACCATTGCTTCGCCAACCTGCTTCGAGGTAGCGGGCGGGCCGTTCGTAAAACGGCTCTCCCGTTGTCTATTTGCAGCTTACATATGCAAGTCATTTGCATTCAAGAATATAGGGGGCGACGAACTATCAGAAATCCCCAAAAACAGGATGACGTTAATGAAATCGTCCCCGTCTCGCATCGCAATCGCCGTATCGGTTGCGTTTTCAACGCTGTCTTTTTCCAGTGCAGCGAAAGCTCAACAGGCCCAGCAAACGCAAACGCCATCGACACTGGATGCGGTCGTTGTTCGCGCAACCAGACCGACGACCGCGCCCGATAACGTCAACGATCCTGACCAGACCGCAGACGTGAGCAAGACCGGAACCCCGATCGGCGACCTGCCCATGACGGTGCAGGAAATCCCCAGCGGGCTGCTCAAGGAGCAAGGCGCCACGAAGCTTCAGCAGAGCCTCAGCAACGCCACCGGGGTGAACTCCGGCGGACCGGATGCCAAGGGCTTCTTCGATCACTTCATGATCCGCGGCCTCCAGGCCCAGATCTACACCGACGGGTTTTCCGACGGCGATCAGGTCAACGGCGTTTCGCATTCGCTGAACGGCGTCGAACGCATCGAGGTTCTCGAAGGACCGGGTTCGTCACTCTTCGGCAGTGGCCCGCCGGGCGGCACGATCAATATCGTCCATTACACGCCGTCTCCCACGCTTCAGTATGGCGGCAGCGTCCAGGCCGGTTCATTCGGCACGGTCTGGGGCAGCGCGTATGTCGCGGGGCCGACCGGCCTCTCCGGTTTGAACTATCGCGTCGACGCGACGGGTGCAAGGTCGGACGGCTACCGCAGCTTGTCGTACTGGGACAAGGAAATCCGTCCTGCAGTCGAATGGAAAGTCGGCAACCACAAGATCGACTTTTCGCTCGAGGCGCAGGACTCCCGCTCGACGCCAGATTCGTACGGCATCATCTATTACAACGGCACCCCCATCCGGAACGTTCCGTTCGACGCGAAGTATTCGACGCCGTTCGCCTATGCGCGCGCAAGCTACGTTCGCCCGACTCTCACCGACGAGTGGAGGGTCAACGACATGCTGACGATCAACAACCGGCTGTCGTTCCTGCACCGCTCGCTGGAATTCTTTGGCAATGGGGATAGTTCGAAAACGAAGGTGGTCGGCAACGAGGTCGTCAACCGTCAATTGCGCCAGCAAAACGATTCGGACAATACGCTCGACTATCAGCTCGAACCGGTGTGGAAGTTCGCAACGGGCAGCGTCAAGCACACGCTGCTGACGGGGTTCGAGTACCAGCGTCAGACCATCAATACCGATCGCTCCACGGCGGACCTTCCGAATATCGAAGATGTGTTCGCGCCGGTGCCGCCCGAAACGTCGCTTGCGAGCCTGCATTTCCTTTGCGATGCGAAGCATTCGTGCGACAACGATCATCTGGTTGCAAACTTCTACAGCCTGTACGCCACCGATCAGGTGGATGCGACCAACAAGCTGAAGATACGCGTCGGTATGCGAAAGGACTGGTGGCAAACTTCGCTGACACCGAATATCACCGTGCCCGGCCGGGTGGACAACGAAGGCGTACCGATACTGGCGGGCAATACTTACTCGCGCAACGATGCGCCGGTGAGCTGGAATATCGGCGCGCTTTACAAGCTCACGCCGTGGATGTCGCCGTATTTCGGACTATCGAAAAGCTATCTGACGAACTTCAATTCGGAGAATACGCAGACGGGCATCGGCGCGCCTGAATCGGCGCTGCAGTACGAGGTAGGCGTCAAGTTTTCATTCCTCGACGGCCAATACGTGCTGAACACGGCACTCTTCGACGTATCGCGCGACAACGTGGCGACGCCGACGACCGTCAACAACATCGAAACCGTCGTGTACGACAGCCAGCGCACACGAGGCGGCGAGGCGTCTCTCGACGCGGGCATCACGGATCACTGGCACGTGATCGCCAATTTCACGGCTCAACACGCCTATGTCACGAGCAATCCCCAAGGGATAACGGCGGTCGGCCACCGTCCGCAGGACGTGCCCGCGTTCATGGCGAATCTGTGGTCTACCTACACGTTCGCGATCGCGGGACATCCCGGGTTTCACGTCGGAGCGGGCATCAATTACATGAGCAAGGTGTACAGCGATATCTCGAACATCAATTCGGTGCCGTCCTATGTCATCGCCAATGCGGCGTTCGGCTATCAGGCGAACCACTGGGGCGTGGATCTCAATGTCCACAATCTGACTAACCGCCGCTACTTCATCGCCGCCAATGAGGCCGGCGCCTATCTCGGTGAACCCCTTAGCGCGTACGTTACCCTGCATGCCGATTTTTGAGGGAGATCTACGCCACGGGCGGAGACCCATCTCGATCGACTGCTCGTACGATGGGTTGGCCTTTCAGCCGAAAACCAGCGCGCCGCCGGCGCAGTTCACAGCGCAATTGGCACGCACACGGCGTTCGGCCGCTACTGACTGGCGCCCTGCCCAATCCCCGCCTTTTTCTCCGCGTTCTGGAGATCCTGCGGATAGTTCTGATCATTGGCGCGCCCGGGTTGATAGCCCGCAGCTTCAAGCTTCTTCAATTCGGCGTTCTTTTTCGCCCGGGCTTCCTTTCGGGCCTGCTTGCGCTCCGCCTTGGTTGGCTTCGCAGACGACGCGCCCCCCGGCACTACGGCAGTGGCTGCACCCGAAGCGTCGTCCTGCGCGAAGGTTGGTGTGACTGTGCCAATCCCGAGCGAAGCCGCGACGAGCAGGGCCGATATTTGTCTGGCGATAGGCATTTTCTCTCTCCTGTTTTCGAACTGGCACCTCGAGTATAGCGAGGATGGCGCCGTGAACCGTTGCTTGCGCAACCAGCCGGCGGAGGTCGTCTCCGCCGCCACCGCCGCTTTCACGAAGCGCTTGCGCCCGATGCGCGCGAAGCGGGCATGCGTTTGCCCGGCGCGATGGGGTTAATCGGCACCGCGCCTGCCTGAACGCACGCCGTTCGACTACTCACTCACGCACGTCCACCCATGCCTCGCATGCGCCTTGCGAAATGGGCTCGCTCCGCGTCGTCCATCAGCGCCAGAAACTGGTCCCCTTCCATATGAACCAGTTCCTCGTGATCGCCCGCCTCGAAGTAGACGTCCGGCTGGCCGGCCAGGTTCGTCTCGAGGTAGGTTTTCATTCCATACGCTGCGCAGATCGGCGGCAGCGCCCCCGCATCGCAGTCCTTGAACAGCTCGCGCAGTTCGTCCTCCGTGGCAAGGGCGAGCCTGCGCCCTGTCTTGTTCCAAAGCTCGGACAATTGCACGGCATAGGTTGAGGGCAGCACGACGGCCACATAGCCGTGCTCGTCCTCGAGCAGCACCGTTTTTGCAAGGCGGTCGCCGGGAATGTGCGCCGCAGCAGCACTCTCCATGCTCGAATGACTGTATGGGTGGCGCACGATTTCGTAGCGCGAGCCCTTGCTGCGCAGGCGCTCCTGCAAAGTGATCGACATCGACATGGCACACCTCCTGTCGAATGCGTAGAAGAAAACCAGCCTCCAGTAATCTTTTCAGAATAGGTCACTCGCGAGAGACCCGGTAGCAGAACTCGACGTTGTCGGCGGGGAGTGGACCGAATTCCCCTTTCTCACCGGGGTGGAGACGGGTGACACTCCGTGTTGAACCAATAGTCGACCAGACGCTGCGCCGCCTGCAGATCGTCCGGGTAGTATGGGTCGTCGTACCAGGGTGACGGGTCGTAGCCCGCTTTCCTCAGGGCCGCCAGTTCGCTCTGGTGCTGCGCCATCGTGGGAGGCGCGTTGCTTCTGAGCGCGGCCAGGTCACGGCACTCCGTCGGGCTCAGATGTGGCCCGCTTTGTGGCGCGCTTTGTGGCACGCCGCCGACGACACATCCCGCCAGCAGGAGCGCCAACGCAGTCAGCGTCGGGCGGATATTCGGGAGGCTCTTCATGGCGCATCTCCACGCGTCTGATGGGCGCAGCGCAACCCGTGTTTCCATCGCGCCGCACCGCCATGGTACGTCCATGCGGGCCACCGGGCAGGCGAAGCGGAAACACGAATCAATCGCGACCTACGCAGCCGCAACGTATGGAAGAACTGCGGTAGCATCAGCTTTCCCGATACCCCGAGGGTGACGAACTGATGTCCATGAAGGTGCTCATTGTCGAAGACGATTCTTCGATTGCCGCAAACCTGTATGACTATCTCGAGGCAGGCGGTTACGACGTCGACGTGGCCTCCAGTGGCAACGCGGGGCTGCAGATGGCGCTCGCCGACACATGGGACGCCATTTTGCTCGATCTGTCACTGCCCGGCATGGACGGGCTCACGCTCTGTCGCAGGCTGCGAGCGGAGGCGGGCCGGGACACACCAGTGCTCATGCTGACCGCGCGCGACGCGCTCGACGACAAGCTCGCGGGATTCGTGCATGGCGCCGATGATTACCTGGTCAAGCCGTTCTCCCTGAAGGAAGTAGGCGCACGGCTTGGCGCCATGATCAGGCGCTATCGCGGTCAGGTCGCCACCATGGATCTCCGGTTTGCGGATGTGCGCTTCGACCTTTCGACGATGACCGTCGGACGCGCCGGACGTCCGGTCAAGCTACCACCCAAATGCCTGCACCTGCTGCGTATCCTGATGCAGGCGCCCCATCGCACCTTCACGCGCGCCGAGCTCGAGTCCGAAGTCTGGGGAGAAGAGCTGCCGGACAGCGACACGCTGCGCACGCACATCTATACGCTGCGCCGGGCGCTGTGCGGGCCCGGTGAAGCGGATGTGATTGAAACGCTGCATGGCGTCGGTTACCGGCTCGTGGCGAGTGGTGATGATGCGAAATAGCCTGCGATTCAAGGTCGCGCTGTTCTTTTCGGTGCTGACCATTGCACTGCTGGTCGCCCAGGCGCTGGGCGTGCGAGCACTGGCCGAAGCGCAGGAGGAGAGACTGATCGCGGCGCTCATCCGCGACGACATGGCGAGTGTGATCAAGAGCTACCAGGCCAATCCCGCGCTGCTGCCACCGTTCGACGTACGACTGAATGGCTACGTTTCGAGTGCGGACCGCGTGCCCATTGCCCTGCCCGAAACCGTCAGGACTTTGCCTTTCGGTACGCACGAGATCATTATCGACGACCGGGAGATCCACGTCGCCATTGCGTCCATGGGCACAGCACGCCTGTACCGGGTCTATAACTTCAACATCTACGAAAAGCACTTCAAGGAAATCATCAACGCCCTGATGGGTGGCACCGGCATCTTTGCACTCCTGACGATCTGGCTATCCTTTGGTCTTTCCGCACTGCTGGTGCGCCAGGTCGCGGGACTCGCCCGGCAGGTCAAGACATTGCGGCTGGGTGAATCGGCTGCGATCCATCCCGGCAAATACGACGAAACGGAACTCGTCGGTCTCGTTGAGGCGTTCAACGACTACCACCAGCGCATGGCCGACATGATGGCGCGCGAGACGGAGTTCACGGGCAATGTCAGCCACGAACTGCGCACGCCGCTCACGGCCATCAAGACAAGCTGCGAACTGCTCGAGCAGGATACGGCGATCCAGGGCAAATCGCGCGCACGTCTGCAGCAGATCGAGCGGGCAGCAGACAACATGCGCGAACTCGCCAACGCGCTGCTCATGCTCGCGCGGGAGGACTCTGCACGCGAAGTCGAGCCGGTGGCCATGGCGAAGATGATCGAAACCGCGTTGGCACCGTTTGCCGCACGGCTCGAGCAAAAGGGACTCGATTCCATCATCGATATCGACGGCGAACTTCGTGTCGTGGCGAACCGCCCTGCGCTTGCGATCGTGCTATCCAACCTGATCGACAATGCCGTGCGGCATACCGACCACGGAAGGCTGCACTTTCGCTACGCCAACGGCTGGCTTTACATCGAGGACACCGGACCCGGCATTCCGGCGCATGCGATCCCGCATGTCTTTGACCGGTTCTACCAGGCACCATCGCCCGATACCCCGACGCCTGGGGTCGGGATCGGCCTGTCTATCGTCAGGAAGCTGTGCGAGCGCTACGGGTGGTCAATCGAGATCGGCAGTGAGCCCGGCAGAGGAACCAGTGTCTCGCTTCGGCTACCGGCTGTGAGCCGGACCTGAGCCCGTCTCCCCCGGATCGGGCGGGCTCTTGACGAAAACTTCACAACCGCTGGCGTAGCCTCCAACCCGAAAGCCGCCCGCGTGGGTGGCACATCGTCCGGGATGGAATGCCAGAATGCGCCGCGCGCGATCGATTGTCTTCATTGTATTGACCGGCGTGGCCGGTTGTGCAACCTATCATCCCCAGCCGATCGCCCCCGACCAGATTGCCCGGCAATTCGAGCAGCGCTCGCTTGCGGGCGAGGAACTGCATGCCTGGATCGCGCGCGAAGCCGGCCGTGATGTCCGCCCGTGGCCGCCGGCCGCCTGGAACCGCGAGTTGCTGACCCTCGCGGCCTTCTACTACAGCCCCGCGCTCGACCTGGCCCGTGCGCAATGGGCTACGGCCAAGGCCGGCATCGATGTCGCCAATGCGATCCCCAACCCTGTCCTGCAGTTGCCGTTCCAGTTCAATACGCCCAACCCAGGGCCCGGGGCGCCCTTCACATGGGGTCCTTCGCTCGATATTCCCATCGAGACCGCCCACAAGCGCGGCTATCGCGTCGACCAGGCGAGCCACCTTTCTGAGGCTGCCGGGCTGAATGTCATCACTGCAGCATGGACGGTCAGTGCTCAGGTCAGGGACGCCATGCTCGCCCTGTACGCCGCGCGTACACGCATCGCCTTGCTGTCTACGAAGGCGGAAGCCCAGCGGCAGATCACAACCATGAGCCGCCACCGACTCGCAGCCGGCCAGTATTCGCAGCCCGATGTCGATGCGGCGGTGCTTGCCGACACCCAGGTCCAGAGCGATCTGGCCGCCGCGCGAACTGCCGAAGCAGACGCGCGCGCGCAACTGGCCGCCGCCATCGGCGTACCGGTCACCGCGCTCGACGGCGTGACGCTCGACCTGAGCGACTTCGGCACGACCGCCCCTGCGCCACCGGCGGCGGACGCGCAGCGCGCGGCGATCTTCCATCGCGCCGATCTGCGCGCCTCGCTGGCCGACTACGCCGCGGCCGAATCGGCGCTTCAGCTCGAGGTCGCAAAACAGTATCCGGACATCCATCTCGGTCCCGGCTACACCTACGACACCGGCACCAACAAGATCGCCTTCGGACTGGCCGGCATCACGTTGCCGATCTTCGACCAGAACCAGGGGGGCATCGAACAGGCCGAGGCGAAGCGCAAGGAAGCAGCGGTCCGCACCGGCGCGCTGCAGGACAGGATCATCGGCGACCTCGCGCACGCACTGGCGCGCTACCAGGCGAGCGGCGAAGCGCTGCAGATCTCCGACGCCCATCTGGCGAGCGCGCGTCGCCAGCTCGACAGCCAGGCGGCCGCATTCGCGAGCGGCAATGCGGACCGGCTGACCTACACGCAGGCGAAAGCCGACTATCAAACGAGTGAAACCACCCGTCTAGACGCCGAAGTCGCGCTGCAGCAGGCCGCCGGCGCACTCGAAGATGCGATGCAGTTGCCCCTCGTCCACGAAGCAAGGAGCCCTACCCTCAGTGAGGGCGCAACGCGATGAAATACCGGTTGATCTTCCTGATCGTTCTTTCGCTGGCCCTCTGCGCCGGCGCAGGCTGGTACATCATCAACCAGGCGTTCGACGACTCCGGTGCATCGGCTGCCAAAGCAGCGCCATCTGCACCCCAGGCCGCGGTGCAGACGGTCAACGGCGAGACGGTCGTGGTCGTGAGCCCCGAAGCGCAGCGCGCCGGCCACATCGAAGTCGCGCCGCTCGCGGCCGTCACGAGCCAGCCCGGCATCAGCGCGGACGCAACGGTCATCGATCTGCAACCGCTTTTCGATCTGCGCAACCGCCTCGCCAGCGCACGCGCCGACGTCGACACGTTCGCCGCGCAGGCAGCCAGTTCACGCACGCAGTACGAAGGCAGCCGTACGCTCTTCGCCGACGACCGCAATGTTTCGCAGAAGACGCTCCAGGCCGCGCAGGCGACGATGCAGGGCGACGCGGCCAAACTGCAATCCGCCCGGGTCACGCTGAACGGTCTTGACGGCACGATGCGGCAGCAGTTCGGCGATGCACTCGCGAACGCGGCAACGGCCCCGGCCTCGACGCTGTTTCAGCGCCTCGAGGCGGGTCAGTCCGTTGTGCTGCGCGTGACGTTGCCATCCAGCTTCGGGAAGACGCCGCCCGAGCGCATTGCGGTCGATACGCCCAGCGGCGGCACAGTGCCCGCCCAGAGGCTATCTGCGTCACCCCTCGCCGATCCAGCCGTACAGGGCATGCCATGGTTTTACGTCGCCGGCACTGCGCTGCCCGCGAACCTGCGCACGAGCGCGCGCGTGCCCACATCGAACGAAGCCGTTGCGGGGCTGCTGATCCCCGGGCAGGCAGTGGTGTGGTACGGCGGCGAGACCTGGGCATACGTGCGTACGGCGCACGACCGCTTCACGCGGCGCTACGTGCCGGCGGCCAACGAAGGCGATCACGGTTTCATGGTGACGACTGGCTTCAGGGCTGGCGACCAGATCGTGACGCAGGGCGCGCAACTGCTGCTCTCCGAAGAGACCAGGCCACAGGGCATCGGCACCGCCTGCAAGGATCCGCCCGAGTGTGACGACTGAGCCTCGCACGCCCTGCCCGGAACAACGCCACACGCCGCCCCATGCTTGACGCAATCATCCGCTTTTCGCTGCGCTTTCGCGGCGTCATCTTCTCGCTGGCCGTCATGGTGGCTGGCTACGGGCTCTTTTCCCTCACGCGCGCCAGGCTCGACGTCTTTCCCGAGTTCGCACCGCCGATGAGCATCGTGCAGACCGCCGCGCCGGGCATGACGAGCGAACAGGTGGAGACCCTCGTGACGCAGCCGGTTGAAAACGCCCTCGGCGGCATGACCGGCCTGCAGTCGATCCGCTCGCGGTCCATGCAGGGTCTCTCCTCGGTCACGCTCGTGTTCGACGACCATGCCAACGTGATGCAGGTCCGGCAGCTCGTCATCGAGCGCATCGCCGGACTCGCAGGCACGCTGCCGGCCGGTGTCTCGGCACCCCAGCTCCTGCCGCTCACGACGACGACGAGCGTCGTGCGCACCATCGGCCTGACGTCGAAGACGCGCTCGCTCGCGGACCTCTACGACATCGCGCAGTGGACCGTCAAACCGCCGTTGCTGGGTACGCGAGGCGTGGCCGATGTAATCGTGTTCGGCGGTCAGACGCGCCAGATGCAGATCCAGGTCGATCCCGCGAAGCTGATGCGCCACGGCCTGTCGGTCCAGGATGTCATTGCCGCGGCGCGCCAGGCCACAGGCGTGCGCGGCGCCGGGTTCATCGAGAACAGCAATCAGCGCATCGCCGTCAACGCCGACGGCCAGATCGCGACGCCACAGAAACTCGCCGGTGTCGTGCTGCGTTCCGGCAACGGCGCAACCGTGCGCCTTGGCGACGTTGCCAGCGTGACGTGGGCTCACGCACCTGCCGTTGGCGCAGCATCGATCATGGGCAAGCCCGGCGTGATGGTCGTGATGGAAAGCCAGTACGGGACCAACACGATGGCCGTGACACGCGACATCGAAAAGACGCTCGCCGGGCTTGCGCCGGTGCTCGCCCGTCAGGGCGTGGACATGAACACGAACGTCTTCCGGCCCGCCAACTTCATCGAGGCCTCCGTCGGTCACCTGCGCATGGCGCTTATCGTCGGCGCCTTGCTGGTCGTCGCGGTGCTGTTCCTGTTTCTGCTCAACGTGCGCACCGCTGTGATCTCTGCCGTGGCGATTCCCATGTCGCTGCTGGTCGCGATCATCGTACTCGCGTCGTTCGGGGTCAGCCTCAACACGATGACCCTGGGCGGCCTCGCCATCGCCTTGGGCGAAGTGGTCGACGACGCGATCATCGACGTCGAGAACATCTACCGCCGCCTGCGTGAGAACCGCATGCTGGCCCAGCCGCTTCCCGCCTTTCGCGTCGTGCTGCGCGCCTCGCTCGAAGTGCGCAGTGCCGTGGTCTTCGCCACCTTCATCGTGATGCTGATCTTCCTGCCCGTGCTCACGCTCTCGGGTATCGGTGGACGGCTCTTTGCCCCGCTGGGCATCGCCTACATTCTCGCCGTGCTCGCGTCGCTGGGCGTCGCGCTCACGCTCACGCCGGCGATGGCGCTCGCGCTACTGGCGAAGGGACCGTTGCCCGAGCGGGAGCCGCGCCTGATCGGGCGCCTCAAAACACGTTATATCGCGTTGCTGACAAAGGTCGAGCAACACGTGAAGGGCGTCATGGTGATCGTCGCGGTGATGTGCGCCGCAGCGCTCGCATCACTGCCCTTCATGAGCGGGAGTTTCATTCCGCAACTGCGGGAAGGCCATTACACCGTTCACATGGGGCTCGCGCCAGGCACCTCGCTTGCCGAATCGATGCGCATCGGCACCCAGGTCTCGCAGGCGCTGCTGCAGGTGCCGGGCGTGCGGCTCGTGGCGCAGCGCGCCGGCCGCGCGAACGGCGTGGTCGACCCGACCGGCGTGCAGCTCTCGGAATTCGAAGTCGACCTCAAACCGATGGGGGCATCGGGCCAAAGCTGGGCGCTCTACCGGATTCGCCAGGCGCTGGCGCGCTTTCCGGGCCTCTCGACCTCGGTCAACACGTTTCTCGAGGAACGCATCGACGAAACCATTTCGGGAACGACAGCCCCCGTGGTGGTGAATGTCTTCGGCAACAATCTCGACATCATCGATCGCACAGCGCAGCAAATCGCTCAGCTCATCGGTACGATTCACGGTGTCGCCAGCGTGCGGGTGGATTCTCCCCCCGGGATTCCCGAGCTCGATGTGAGGCTCGATCCCGACGCACTGAGCCGCTGGGGCTTTCGCCCCGTCGAAGTGCTCGATGCGATTCAGGCCGCCTATGCCGGCGTGACCGTCTCGCAGATTTACGAGGGCAGCCGCACCTACGACGTCGCCGTCGTGCTCGACCCGGCACAGCGCAGGTCGATCGGCGACGTGGGCAAGCTCATGGTGCGCAACGCCGACGGCTTTGCCGTGCCGCTCTCCACGCTCGCGACGATCCGGCAGGTCGCCGGCCGCTACCAGATCACGCACGACGGCGGCCAGCGCGTGCAGACGGTATCGGTCAATCTCGGCAGCCGGCCGGTCAGCGACTTCGTGAAGGAAGCACAGGCGCGTGTGAATCGCGAGATCAGTATGCCGTCGGGTACCTATGCCGTTTTCAGCGGCGAGAGCGAAGCGCGCGCGCAATCGCAGCGAGACCTGCTCGCGTACGGCGGGATTGCGCTGATGGGTATCGCATTGCTGCTGTTCATGGCGTTGAAGAACGGGCGCGCCGTGCTGCTGGTGCTGGTCAACCTGCCCTTCGCGCTGGTGGGCGGAGTCCTGGGCGTGGTCCTCAGCGGCGGGAACCTGTCACTTGGCAGCATGGTGGGATTCGTCACACTGCTCGGCATTTCGCTGCGCAATTCGATCATGCTGATCAGCCACTACGAGCATCTGGTGTACACCGACGGACTCACCTGGGACATGAACACCGCCGTGCGTGGCGCATCAGAACGGCTGGTGCCGATCCTGATGACTGCGCTGGTCACCGCGCTCGCGCTGGCGCCGCTCGCTGCGACAAGTGGCGCGCCCGGCAATGAAATCGAAGGGCCGATGGCGATCGTCATTCTTGGCGGGCTCATCACCTCGACCGCACTGAACCTGATCGTGCTGCCCACCCTGGCGTTGCGTTACGGGCGCTTCACGCGCGAGGAAGTCGCCGAACCGGGGGCAACAAATGGGTGAGGCGGGTAAAGTGAGGCTACTGGGCGAGAAGAATCTGCACCTGCTGTTCGAGTTGACCCTCGGGTTCAAGGCCGTCTTCGCGCTTGCCGAAATTGTCGCCGGCGTCGCTACATACCTTGTGCCGCAGCGGTATTTTCTGGCGCTTGTGGTGTGGGTCACCCGGGATGAGTTCGCCGAAGATCCGCACGATCTGTTAGCAAATTTTCTCCTTCACACCGTGCAACACCTGTCCGTCGATGCCCAGAGATTCGCCGGGCTCTATCTGCTTGGTCATGGAGTGGTAAAGTTGTGGCTCGTGGCCGGTTTGCTGCGCGAGCGACTCTGGTACTTTCCTGTGTCGATCGTCGTCTTCGCGCTGTTCATCGCCTACCAGGCCTACCGCTTCACGTATACCCATTCGGTCTGGTTGCTGCTGGTGACCGCATTGGACATTGTCGTCATCGCCCTAACGTGGCACGAGTACACGTATCTCCGGAGCAAGCACAGTGCTGCCTGAGACGCCCGCTACCTCACGCATCCCCATTCCCCGCGCGGTACGCATGCTGGGATACGTGAGCCTGTTCATGGACCTTTCCTCCGAACTCATTCACGCGCTGCTACCCATCTTCCTCGTTACCACGATGGGCATGAGCGTGAGCGCGCTGGGCTTGCTCGAAGGCGCCGCCGAAGCGACGGCGATGATCGTCAGGATCTTCTCGGGTCCCGTGAGCGACTGGCTTGGCAAGCGCAAGGCGCTGTTGCTGCTCGGCTACGGGCTGGGTACGCTGTCCAAGCCGCTTTTTCCGCTGGCGCACACGCCCGCGCTTGTCGCGGCGGCGCGTCTCATCGATCGTACCGGCAAGGGAATTCGCGGTGCGCCGCGTGACGCGCTCCTCGCAGATGTCGCGCCACCGGAGATTCGCGGCGCGTGTTATGGGCTCAGACAGTCGATGGATACGATCGGCGCGTTCGCCGGGCCGCTCGTGGCCATCGTGCTGATGCTCCAGTTCTCGGATCACATCCGTGCCGTGCTCTGGTTCGCCGTCGTGCCAGCCGTCATTGCGCTCGCCCTGATCGTGTTCGGCATCGAGGAGCCTGCCCATGAACAGGCGCCCCGCAGCTTCCGGTCACCGCTGCGCTGGGAGGCGTTGCGGGAATTTCCGGGGCGCTACTGGTTCGTAGTCGCGATTGGCGCGACCTTCACCCTCACGCGCTTCAGCGAAGCATTCCTCGTGCTGCGCGCGCAGCAGACGGGAATCAATATCGCGTGGATTCCCGGCGTCATGGTGGTGATGAGTCTCGCCTATGCGCTCAGTGCGTACCCCGCGGGCGCGCTGTCCGATCGAACCGACCGCCGTGTCCTGCTTGCGCTCGGCATCGTCACACTAATCGCGGCGGATCTGGTGCTCGGCGCGCGTGTATCGATCATCACCGTGCTCATCGGCGTCGCACTGTGGGGCCTGCATATGGGGCTCACGCAAGGCATTCTCGCCGCGATGGTCGCCGAAACCGCGCCGCAGTCGCTCAGGGGCACGGCGTTCGGCGTCTTCAATCTCGCCAGCGGCATCTGCATGCTGATTGCGAGCGTCATTGCCGGCTGGTTGTGGGACCGGCACGGCGCGCCCACCACATTCTTTGCCGGCGCCGTCCTGGCGCTCCTTCCCCTCGCCATGTGCCGCTTCGCCCCGCGCCTCGCGAAGCTCAAACCCTGATGGGGCCTTGCGGCGAGCACGGAAGCTTCATGCGTCGTCGCATTCTTTCGCTATCCTCACAGGCGGCCGTAGCTGTGCAACCCGGACAGGAACATGTTCACCCCCAGGAATGCGAAGGTGGTGACCAGCAGACCCGTGAGCGCCCACCACGCGGCAGCATGGCCCCGCAACCCCTTCATCAGCCGCATATGCAGCCAGGCCGCATAGTTCAGCCAGACGATCAGCGCCCACGTTTCCTTCGGATCCCAGCTCCAGTAACCGCCCCACGCCTCGGCGGCCCACAGCGCGCCGAGAATCGTCGCAATGGTGAAGAACCCAAAGCCGACAGCGGTCGACTTGTACATCACGTCGTCGAGCACGTCGAGCGTCGGCAGCCGGTCCGCCAGCACGCCCCGCTCCTTCAGCAGGTATGCCACGCCAACCATCGCCGACAGCGCAAAACTGCCGTAGCCGATGAAGTTGGCCGGAACGTGAATCTTCATCCACCAGCTCTGCAGCGCCGGCACCAGCGGCTGGATCTGCTGCGCGTCGCGCGCGATCGAGTACCACATCAGGAACCCGACCGCCGCGCTGATCACGAGTGACACGAAGGCGCCGAGCGAGCGCGTCTCGTAGTGCTCCTCGTAGTACAGGTAGAAAAGTGCCGTGATCAGGCTGAACAGCACGAACACTTCATATAGATTCGAAATCGGAATATGGCCGACATCCGCACCGATCAGGTACGACTCATACCAGCGCACCATCATCCCGACGAAACCCATCAGCACCGCGGTCCACGTCAGCTTCGAGCCAATTGCGCCGCCCGACGGCGAACGCGACAGCATGCCCAGCCAGTAGAACAGCGTGGCCAGTAAGAAGAACACGCTCATCCAGAGAATGGCCGACTGGCTGGACAGGCAATACTTGAGGAAGAACGTGCTGTCGGCGCGCCCCAGGTCGCCCCGGTAAAGCTGGATCGCGAACAGCGACAGCGCTGCGATTGCAGCGATCAGCAGCCGCACGGGCTTCCAGCGCCAGCCGATCATGACGAAAGCCGGCACCGAGCACACCAGCACCAGCCGGTCATAGGCGCTCATGTACGCCTGGTAGCGTGACAAGGCGAAGCCTGCGCCTGCAAGCATCGCGAGGGCAAACAGCCAGTCGAATGCGCCGAGGCGCCTCGCAAAGGAGCGCTCGTCGGACAGCAGGCTCGTTTGATCCGCGCGCCACGTGGGTCGAGGCCGATGTCGTGCCGCTGGAGTCGCCACCGCAGCATCGGAAGACGGTGAGGATGTTTTCATGGCATTCGCTGTTCAAAGACGACGCCGAAGGATCGGAGTCTGCGCGCCTGCTGGCTCATCGATCGTCTGGCGCACCAGCGGACGCCTCCCCTTCCGGCGGAAACACCTCGACGTACGCCGCGACGGCACGCATGTCCCGATCCGACATGTTGGCGCACACCGCCTTCATCGCCGCGCCACGAGGCCGGGTATCCGTTTGCTGGAAGACCTTGAGTTGCTTCACGACGTAGTCCGCGTGCTGGCCCGCAAGCCGGGGAAACTGATTTATCCCTTCGCCATGCTGTCCATGGCAAGCCACGCACGCCGAGACGCCCTTGTCCGGCAGGCCCGAATGATAGATTGCGCTGCCTTCGTTGATGAGCGCGAGATCGCTCGCTTCACCGAGGACCGCAGGTTGACTCGAGAAGTACGTCGCGAGCTCGTCGATCTGCGCGTCGGTCAAATGGGTGAATCCCCACATAAAGCGCTGCGCGTTCGGGTCGGCGCGCGAATGACTCTTGAAGTCCGTCAGTTGATCGACCAGGTATTCCTTGCGCTGCCCGGCGAGCTTCGGAAACGTAGGCGATACCGAAACGCCGTTCACACCATGGCAGTTCGAACACACCTGCAAGGCGATGGTCTTTCCGCGCACCTGCGGGTTGTCGACCTGCCGCGAATGCTCGAGGTCCTGACACGCCGACCCGCACAGCAGCATCCCAATTGAGACGATATGCGTCACTTTGTTCATGGCAACAACCTCCGTGCTGCAGCCTTTGCGGTGCTCTGTAACCACAGGACATCACCATGAAGCAGCCCACACATAGATGAAAAGCGTGTCGTTGTCTCTGGCGTTGCGTCCGGCGCCGTCGTAGTTCGACGTCGCTCCGAGAAACTTGGTGTAGTGCGTGTACTGAATACCTATCCGGATGCGTTGATTCGGTATCCAGAATATTTCCGGCATCCATCCCTGCGTATTCGGGTGGAAGTTCGCGCTGGCCGCGTAGGCCGTGCTGTCTGGACTGCCCGTCGTATTGAAGAACGACAGACTGAACCCGTACCTGGCCTGATACACATACGATGCCTTGATCCTCAACGAGTCGAGATTCCCCGACGCGCTGTCGCTCAGGACCAGATTGTTCGGATCGTGGACGTTCTCACGCACATAGCGGGCTTGCGCGGTGATCGTGTGCGGTTCGAGCAGGTACTCGTACTGCGCGTCCACGCCGTAATCGCGGAAGCGCGTCACGCCCTGCGTAAAGATCGGGAACTGGTTGGAATCGTTCGGATAGATGTTCACGTTCAAGAGGAACGCGCCAACCATTGCGCTATGGGGTCCCCAGTCCCGCGTCAGGGCGATGCGCGCATACGGGTTGTAACCGCGCAGATAAATTTGCGGGTGAGCCGCGTTGCCTTCCCGGTTACCGTGACTCATGAACGACCAGATGCCATCGGCCGTGCTGTACGCGGTCAGTTCGGCGTAGACCATCTTGTTCCAGTACAGGTAGCCGCCGATGCCTGCCACCTGCGACGCCAGACTGCCTTCGATAACGGGAAGATTGGGGATCCTGGCAACCGGACTGATCGTCGATGAAATGTACGGATAACCCCATGCCGGCGCGGAGTTCCAGACATCCTGCACGGTTGGGTTGTTGTGCAGCGTGACGCCGAGGATCAGGTCGTTCGCTTCGCCCATGATCCGGTCCACGAACCGGAAGTCTGTATTGTCGGATGCCCAGTGGCCTTCCCATTTGTTCGTTGTGCCATTCTGATGGTCGTAGTTCGTGTAGGTGAACTGCGTAAAGGCACCAATCTTGTCGGTGATCTTTCCGGCAAGGAAGATGCTCGCAAAGTCGAAAATCGGCAGACCGTTCTTGGTGTTGATGGTGTTGCCGCTCGCATCCGTATTGACTCGCGTCTGACTCAGATCGCCGATTGCCATTGCGGCAATCGGGATCGTGCGTTCACCCAGCGTATAGCCGGTGAGCTTGAACATTCGCCCATAAGGCGTGAGCTCGGGAAATTGTCCCCCGGCGTGGCAAGCCACACAACTCTGGCCAGTTTGGCGCGCGAAGATCGGCAGCGCGTGTGCGATGGTCGCCGGCAACAACGTCAGCAATACGAATGCGAGTGCCCTGCCACAGAACAGCCAGTGATGACATGCTGCTTGGCTGACGAGTAACTTTGTCATGGCTGTCACTCCTGCGCCGCGTCGAGAAAATGCGTCGCATCGGCGGTGAGCGCTGAAGTCCGTATTCCGTGTGCCGCGGCGATCAAGGAGCGACAGGCTCCAGCTGGTGAAACCGTTCACGATGAACCCTTTTCACGCACGCGACGTCTTCATTGTGCAAACGCGCAATCAGAATCGCGATGGGTCAACCTCCTCTATTTTCGGTAGGGGGCTCGCTAGCGACGTGAGCGGTTCCACACGCAGTTCGACGCCCAAAACGGGATGCACGTGGCGCTTTCGCCAGCCCGTCGAAGCCAGTGGATGAACTGAACGCGGAGAACGAATACAAGTTTCCATTTGACACCTCCTGCGCGCACGATCGACCGGATCGATCATGACGGGTCGCGCAGCGGTGCTTCGCGCGACTCGCGTCCTGCGTAAACGAGAAGGCACTTCGAATATTCCCGGCGGCCTGCGACGCGACAATAGAAAGGCATCCGAAAGAACGCCGGGAGAAGATGAACAAAGTGGGAAACTGGGAGGGATCGGACAGATCCCGTGACACGGCACGCCGGCACCGCAAGACCACCATCCGCCTGTGCTGGCTCACACGCGACCAGCGCCTACGAGGCCGCACATGAACTCAATGGTGCACACACTCGACGCGTGTGCGGGCCGGCACCCGGCCCGCCTCACCGCACCGCAAATGCGTTACCGCTGCGGTACGCCGTTGCGCCACTCGCCCCAATGCGTGACGATGTCCTGCACCAGCGGATTGCCCGCGAGGAACAGATTGTCGATCGCGATCGTGAAGCCGCCTTGCGACGCGTAGTTAAGCAGATTATCCGCGCTCGACTGGCCCGCATACGGCCGGTCGAAGTCCGAGCCGGCGCGCAGCACCGCGACACGGTTCAGGTCGACGCGATGCACGTTCGCCGCACGTGTCAGCGCCTCGAAAGTGGCGTTGTCTTCCTGCTGCGTCGTGCAATAGGTGCCCTTGCCGTCGGTCAGGATCTTCGTCCATTGCCGCGCTCGCTCGCCGAGGTCGGTGCCCGACCACCAGGTATCGCCCGCCAGCGTGTCGCACTGGATCACGGTCGGCGGACGGTTTGCGGGCGCATAGCTGTATTTCGCGCGAGCAGCCTGCGCCTGGGCGTCGTCGGTCAGCGTCACGTTGCGTGACAGTGCGAATGCCGCGTTCGTGAGCGCGGGGTTCAGCTGGAACACTTCGGTGCGATAGTCGAGCGGCGGCTTCTGCGTCGGGCCCGTCGTGTTGATGCCGAGATAGCCGGTGTTCCAGCCCGCCGGAATTTCGCGTCCGTCGATCTCCCACTGAATGCCGAAATCGACGAGCCAGTTCGCCCACGCAGCGGAACCGACGGTCCCCTGAAGCGGATCGATACCGGCGATGCCTGCCACCATGAAGTACGTATGACGCAGATCGAAACGCGGCGAGAACGTGAGCGCCATGATCGACGCGGCGGCGTTCGCGTGCCCCATGCCTGTCGTCATCACGCAGACATCCTGGCGGTTGCAGTGCACCGCCGGGTAATCGGGGGACAGACCGGCGACGGTGACGTCCTGCCACGGGCCGAGATGGTCCAGCCACACCTGGCCTTCCGGACCGAACATCGAAATGATCATCACCTTGACCGCACGGCCATGCGACGCGCCGTCGTCCTGCGCGAAGCTGTCGTCGGCGTGCGCGATGGCAGGTGCAGCGGCCGCGCCGGCCACGAGCAACGATGAAATCACTGCGCCAAAAGCACGATTTAGCATAATAGGTCCCACCTGTTATGTAAGAACCGCGGTTGCGAAACGTAAATCGCGTGCCGTGTTGTCGACTGATGTCGTGGTTTTATTCTCGGCGTGCAGCGTGGGACCTGGGCGTGAGCCTTTCAGGCGAAAGTGAGTATAAACGGAGAAAAAAAAAGCCTGTTACGACCTGCAACGACTGCGACTGAACCTCTCCCGCAAGCCACCGTCTCACCCGGTGCATTCGGCAAGGGATCGCGTCGGTCAAACGCGGTCCTGCTTTTTTGACCGCGATTGGAGGAAATGGAACATGCCAAAGAAGCGCTCAGTTCGAACGTCGGCCAGCAATGGCAGCGGCAGCGGCCGCGTTCTCGCCGCCCCCGTCTTCTCGCAGCCGCAACCTACGCCAGATCCGCAAACCTTCATCGTCAGGCACGCATCCGACGTGGCGGCCTACAGGATGATCGACGAACTCAACCGCGAGCACAAACTCAAGGCCCTTCCGTTTCCTGCGCCGCGCGGCGGCGTCGAGCCCCGCCTGACACTCGCGGACGTGATCGACAACGATCAGACCATCCTCAACCAGATCGACACGAACGGACAGATCGTTTTTCACTCGACGGGCGACTGCGGCAGCACCCGCGGCCCGAAAACGCAGAACGAAGTCTCCGACAAGATGGTCAGCGACTTCGACGAAACCGATCCTGCCGAAGTGCCGCAATTCAACTTTCTGCTGGGCGACATCGTCTACAGCTTCGGCGAAGCGCAGTACTACTACGACCAGTTCTACGAGCCCTATCGCGACTATCACGCGCCGATCCTCGCCGTCGCCGGCAATCATGACGGAATGATCTCGCCTTTGCAGCATGAAAAGAGTCTGCAGGCGTTTCTGCGAAACTTCTGCTCCGACTGCTTTCAGGTCTCGCCCGATGCCGGCAACCTTTCACGTACTGCGCAAATTCAACCGGGCGTATTCTTTACATTCGAAGCGCCGTTCGTGCGCATCATCGCGTTGTACAGCAATACGCTCGAAGATCCTGGCGTGATCTCGAACAGCGACATCGGCAACAGCCAGCTGAAGTTTCTCAAGGCGGCGTTGACGCGGGTGAAAAAGGAAGGCTACACGGGCGCATTGCTGTTCGCGCATCATCATCCGCCCTATGTCGCGCGCGGACGTCACGGCTGGAGTGTCGAGATGCAGCAGCAGATCGATGCGATCTGCGCAGAGGTGGGCGTATGGCCCCATGCCGATCTCGCGGGGCACGCGCACAACTATCAGCGCTTTACGCGCACACGTCCGGACGGCACCCACATTCCGTACATCGTGTGCGGCAACGGCGGACACAACGTGCAGCGACTGACCACCAACGGACAGCCGCCGCTTCGTGCGCCGCAGTTGATCCAGGCCGCAACGAACAGCACCGATGCCGTGGTCATCGAGAACTACGACGACCAGAACTACGGGTATTTGCGCATCGTCGCGGACGACACCCAGTTGCGCATCGAATATCACGCTGCCGTCGACGGACCGTATACCAAGGCGCCCGACGATCAGGTGACCGTCGATCTGGCCACACGCCAGCTTTCCCACTACGTGGCCCGCAATGCTGGCATACCGGCGCTGGCCACGCGCATCCGCGAATTTGCGCAAAGCGGGAAAGCCAGGCGCTGATCGGGACGGCAGTACCGGTACGGTATGCATCAGCTGACGCGATGAATCCCGAGGAATTCGGTGGCTCGCATCCACGAGTTCCTCTTCTCCGCTCTCTGGATTGTGCGCACGGATCATGCTTACCCGGCGGTTGATAAAGACTCTTATTCAAGTCCGGCGCTCGACATGGATTCCACGCATGACGTATGGCCGGATGCGTACATGACGCCTGGAGACCTTGCCGGTGCCAATTCTTCAAAATGCCGTCGGCGAAATCGCGCAACCGTACAGGGAACGCCAGGGTGATCCCGGCTGCATCGGGCGATGCAACGCATTGTTCATAGTTCTCCTTACTAGAATCGATTCCCCTGCTCATCGTGGCACATCGTATGCGCGAGGCGGCTGTTGGCGTACGCGCAGAATCTGAGCGCTGCACCGGCGCACTTTCGAAGCGGTTTGTACGAGGAAAGGGGCGGACGATGAACCGAGCGACGAAACACACGGCGACATGGGTGGTGGTTTTAGCGCTGTCCGGTGCGGCTTATGGAGCGGCGGGCGGCAACGGTGGCGGTGGCGGTGGCGGTGGCGGCCACGGTGGGGGTGGGGGCGCAGGTGGCAACGGCGGCGGCCACGGTGCGGATGCGGGTGCGGGTGCGGGTGCGGGTGCGGGTGCGGGTGCGGGTGCGGGTGCGGGTGCGGGTGCGGGTGCGGGTGGCAATGGCAATGGCAATGGCAATGGCAACGGCAATGGCAACGGCGGCCACGGTGCGGGCGTCGGTGCCGGCGTCGGCGCAGGTGTGGGTGGCGGCGCAGGCGTCGGTGCGGGCGTCGGCGCGGGTGTGGGTGGCAACGGTGCAGGTGCAGGAGCGGGCTCCGGGGGCAATGGTGCCGGGTCAGGGGGCAACGGTGCGGGCTCGGGGGGCAGCGGTTCCGGCTCCGGTGGTGCCGGTGCGGGTGCCGGTGCCGGTGCCGGTGCCGGTGCGGGTGCGGGTGGCGGTGCGGGTGCTGGTGCCGGTTCCGGTGGCGGCGCTGGTGCCGGTTCCGGTGGCGGCGCTGGTGCCGGTTCCGGTGGCGGCGCTGGTTCCGGTGGCGGTGCCGGTTCCGGTGGCGGTGCCGGTTCCGGTGGCAGCGGCTCAGGTTCCGGGGGCAGCGGTGCCGGCAGTGGTGCGGGTTCGGGAAGTGGCGGTCACGGCGCGGGAAGCTCCGGCGCAGGTAGCGCAGGTGGAGGCGCCGGCGGCGGTAACGCGAGTGCTGGCGGCCCCGGCGTGGCATCGGCCAGCGTCCTGGGAAGCAGGTTCGCCCAGTTGCGCATGAGGCAGAACGTGGTCGCGGCAGTGCCTCGGACCGCGCCAGGCGCAAATTCCATAGCGCGCGCTGCGCCGGCCACTTACAGCCAACCCAGGGTAACGGGTGCGAGCGGCAGTACCAACGCCTCGGCGACGGCTACCTCGGATACCGGCTACGGCCCGCCAGGCGTCAATGGCACGGGGACCGGCTCTCGCGCTACGGCAGCCGCCATACCGGTCAGTAGCGAGTACAGCCCGCCGGGTGACATCGGCACGAGACCCGGTTCGGGTCCCTGGGGCGGGTTCGCCGTGGATACGGGCGGTATCGAACCACCGATCCTGACCCCCAACGGGCCGGTCAAATGACCGAGGGCGGTTGCCACACCGAACCATCATAGCGACGCGTTGGCATCCGTCCAGGCGATGAGTGTGCGAACCGTTTGCCCTGGTTCCTCGTCATGATCGACAGCCGCGTGCACGACGGACGTCACACGCGAATCCTTTCATGATCGCAAGACACTCCTCGCTGGCGGGTGCGGATCCCCCGAGTCCAGCGGCACACGATTTGCGCGCATGCGTGGAACGATGCCGGGACCGGACAGGTTTGGATATGCGAGCAAAGATCCCGCAAGCGCACCCGTATCCCGAGCAATCCCACGAGGTCTTTGAAGCGCTCGATGGTGCGATCGATTGAATGTGGATTGAACACACGCCGTGGGCAACAATGGCGGCTCCCCCGCCGCCGCATACAGGAGCAAGGTCCCAAATATCTCTGACCCGATTCGCAACCACCCGGGATAACCTTGTCGCGCGCTTGATCCCCTTGCTGCAGGAGATCAAGGACATGACCGCAGGCACTGCGGTCGAACAATGGCTGAATACGAAATATGGCGTTGACAGCGCGTTGTACGGAGACGTGTCGCGACTGATCACAGCCGGCGTGAAGGAGGGCTGGGCGGCCGACACCGAGATCGCCGGTCCGCGCTATCGTCGCTCACGCGTCGTCGCGCCGAGCGCGGAGAAGCTCTTCTTCAGCGCCACGGCGGTGCTGCTGGGCAGCACGGACAACACCCAGAACACCCCCAGAAGGCAGCTTGCGCACCGACTATCATTTGCACCCCTATTGGCGAGATCAATCTGGTGGTGCCGCTCAATGAAGGCGCTGCACTCGCCTCATGGAACAACGTGTCGACCCGTGTCTGCAATAACCGTTTCCGCGCCCCCTCACCCTTACCTGCGCGGCACCGAAGTCAGCGCAACCGCCGAGCGCTCGACAGCGTCGGCGATCCGCTTCGACAGCGCCGGATCCGGCACCGCCCGCGCCAGCGTGACTGCGCCCGACAACATCGCAAGCAGCGCGATCGCCTTGTCGTCACGCGCCGCCCCGGCTTCGTCGGGCAGCCCCGCCGAGACCTCTTCGATCAAGCGGCGCAGCTCCGCCTCATAGGCTTCGCGAGTCTCGCCATCGGCTCGCACCATCTCGGGCGAAAAGCTCGGCAGCGCGCAGCTTTCGCCGATGTCGCATGTGCGCTTCGGGCCCAGATAGAAGCCGATGAACGTCTTGGGCCAGCGCTTGCCGTGGCTCGCTTTCAGATCGGCGACAGCGAGCCGCAACTGTTCCATGCCAGCCAGCACCACCGTGCGGAACGCCTCGCCCTTCGATTTGAAGTGTCCGTAGAACGCGCCGTTGGTGACGCCCGCCTCCTTCGTCAGGCCGTCGATGCCGGAGCCGCCATAGCCGTCGCGCCGGAACAGGCGGCTCGCCGCATCGACGATGCGTTTGCGCGTTTCGATCTTGTGCTCGGCGGTGTAACGCATCGGAATCTCGCATTCGGAGCGATTGCTCTTTTTTCTTGCTTAAAGAGCGATCAGTGTCTATACATAGAGAGCAGTCGCTACATATATACCACTAACTGCAGTCACTGACACATGAGGATCTGACATGCCTATCACGCTGACCGTATCCGAAGGAGTGCTGTCCACCGAGGCCGAAGCCCATACGTTCGCCGCCTTGACGCAGGCGCTGTTGAGCGTCGCGCAGCTGGAAGGCAACGCGTTCATGACGCCCAATGTGATCGGAACGCTGAACGTCATACCGGCCGCACGCGTGTTTTCGGCCGGCAAGCCCGCCGCCGCCGCGTTCGTCGAACTCACGCTGCCGCAGATCGCGCTGGCGACGCCGGAGGCCAAACGGGCTTTCACCGAAAAGGCGACCGCGATCCTCGAACAGGCGGCCGGCGGGCGCCTGAGGCGGGATCACATCTGGACCAACATCGTCTATGCGGCGGACGGCTCCTGGGGCATCGCGGGCCGCGCCCACAGCAACGCGGAGCTCGTCGAGGCGATCCAGGGAGCGACGATCGCGTGAATCAGGCGCCTCGCGTTCCACTGGTTCCCGACCTTCTTCGATTTCTACTGCGCCTCTCCCGGCGACTGGTCTAAGGCAAAATGAACGCGGAAATCACGCGCGTGGAGATCCGCTATGGAAAGCCTGCCGAAAAGCCGCCTGACGCTGACTGCGCTGGCGCTCCTGCTGGCTGGATGCGCCGCCGGCGGCCTGCCACAAGGCGGGCCACATCTGAGCGCAACGGAGTGCCGCGACCTCGCCACGCTCAGGAGCAACGCGCCACCGACGATGGCGCAACACCAAAGCGAGGTGGCGGCGTTGAGGAAGGCGGGCTACGACCCGTCACCATGGAACGACCCGTACTACCCCGAGGATCTTCAGGCGGCGCAGCACCGCGTCGACCATTGGTTTGCAACGGAGTGCCAGCAGTCTCATGCAGGGTGAGAAGATCGGACACGCCCGCGATCCTCAGCCGTCAGTCGAGACCGTCACGCTCTCCCAGGCACGGAATTCGTCTCGCAACGCCGACAGCTTGTCCCGCACGAGCCCGAGTGCATCGCTACCGAGCAAAAGATGCGCGGGCGGGTGGTCCGCGGCAATAGCGGCGAGCATCGCACGCGCTGCCTTTTGGGGATCGCCCAATTGTTTGCCGCTCTTCTCCTCACGCGCTTTGCGGATGGGGTCGAAAATCGCGTCATAATCCGGGATCGAACGCGGCGTTCGTTGCATCGATCGACCGGCCCAGTCGGTGCGGAAGGAGCCAGGCGCAACGGCTGTCACGGCGATACCCAAAGCCTTGACCTCTTTTCCAAGCGCCTCGGAGATACCCTCCAGGGCGAACTTGCTCCCGCAGTAGTAACTGATGCCGGGCATGGTGATATAGCCGCCCATCGACGTAATGTTCAGAATGTGGCCACGCCTGCGCGCGCGCATGAAAGGCAGAACGGCCTTCATCATGGCGACAGCGCCAAACACGTTGACGTCGAACTGTCTGCGCATTTCGGCGAGGGGCGATTCTTCCATGACGCCTTCGTGCCCGTAGCCAGCGTTGTTGACCAACACGTCGATCGGTCCGACGCTCGCCTCGATTTCCTCGACGATGCCGTCGATCGCATCGAAGTCGGTCACATCGAGCACGCGTGCGAATGCGCAATCCGCAGAGAGAGACTCGAACTCGCGCTTCGCCTCGACACTCCTCACGGTACCGACGACTTTATGACCTGCCGCCAGCGCCTCTTGCGCAAGCGCGCGACCAAAGCCGCTGCTCACGCCGGTGATGAGCAGAATTTTGCTGGACTCCATTGAAGCTTCTCCCGAACGTTGTCTGGTGAATGCATACTAATCTTAAGCGCGGAGCGAACCAAGCGAAATTCCGCTATTTTTCTTGCCTAAAACTATGAGCACGAACCGGACCTCTACCCACAATCCTTACTCCTCGTCGCGAAGCCGCAAGCGCATCGTCGCGTTGCTTCGCGCGTTGGCGCCCGAGGAGGGCTACAACCTGACCGGGCTGCCGGGCGTGCGTATCCTGCGCTCGAACCGGCCGCTGTCACGCACGCCGGTGCTCTACGACCCCGGCATCGTGATCGTTTGTCAGGGGCGCAAGCGAGGCTATTTCGGCGACCATCTCTACCTGTACGATGAACATCACTACCTCGCCGTGTCCGTGCCCGTTCCGTTCAGCATGGAAACCGATGCGACCGAAGAGCATCCATTGCTTGCGCTTTACCTGCACCTCGATTTTGCATTGGCCGCCGAACTGGCGGTACAGATTGATCGCGAAGGCGTAACGGAGCGCGTGCAAGCGCCTCAGAGCATGATGTCGACGCCGATGGATGACGCGATGCAGGCCTCCGTGCTGCGCTTGCTAGAAGCGATGCATCGGCCTCTCGAAGCCGCAGTATTGGGCCCGTGCCTGCTGCGCGAACTCTATTTCCGCGTGCTCACAGGCGCACAAGGCAGTTCGATGCGCGAGGCTTTGGCGATGCGCGGTCAGTTCGGCCGAATTGGCAGATCGCTACGGTTGATCCATGCCGGCTATGCACAACCGCTGGACGTGATGCAGTTGGCGCAGGAAGCGGGCATGAGCGTTCCGAGCTTCCACAGCCACTTCAAGGCGATCACTCAGGTTTCGCCGATGCAGTACGTCAAGTCGACGCGTTTGCATCAGGCTCGCCTGTTGATGGTCCGCCAGGACCTGACCGCCGAGGCGGCGAGCCACGCGGTGGGTTACACAAGCGCGTCCCAGTTCAGCAGGGAGTTCAAAAGACTTTTTGGCCTGACGCCTGCGGCGGAAACGAAGCGTATGCGCGCAAGCTTTGCCATTCCGGAGCCGTTTGCAGATGCGGTATATGTTTCCTCGCACTGAGTACGGCGCACTTTTGTCTTAATGGGTGAAAACGCTGCAAAAACGATGTCAGCGGGGAGAGCCCGCGCCGCGCTCATAGATAGCCGCAAATATCCCGCTTCAGGATCAATGATCTCAGTATTCCCAAATAATCGTCGCGCGATTTTCATTTCCGCGTTGCCTTGCCACGCACGCCGACATTTCGCTAGCCCTCCCCGTTCTGATAGGTGTGGGCTGCCGCGGCAAGCGCTACAGTTTGCGTCGAGGGTGCCCCCGCGTCCTCTCTTAGTGTCTCCTCAAACCTCTTGCCCGCCTCGTGCGGGTATTTTTTTGCCTCGCCAACGCATTGTGCATTCCACGCGCACGCGATACGCGAGCGCCAGGCATTCCTTTTCATTACGCCCCGCGCAATTGCCATCCCCGTTTGACGCAATACGCATAAAACCCATTATTTGGGATATCGAATGATTAAGTGTTTACACGAATGGGTTAGGACGTCACTCTTTTCATAATATCAACGCACTAAAAGCGGCGGTACGAGACTACTCCACAGGAGGCACCGTGACGGGCATCCGACTGAGCGGCGTAACGAAGCGGTATGGCGAAACCGAGGTGATCACCGGCCTCGACCTCGACCTTCAATCCGGTGAGTTCCTCGTCTTCCTTGGCCCTTCGGGCTGCGGGAAATCCACCTTGCTGCGCATGATCGCCGGGCTCGAAACCGTGAGCGACGGCCAGATCAGCATTGGCGAGCGGCGCGTGAACGATCAGCCGCCCGGCAAGCGCGGCGTGGCGATGGTGTTTCAGCACTACGCGCTCTACCCGCACATGACCGTGTACGACAACATGGCGTTCGGCCTGCGCAATACGGGCGTGAGCGCGGGCGAAGCCGACCAGCGCATCAACGAGGCCGCGCGCATGCTCGAACTCGGCCCGCTGCTGCAGCGCCGCCCTGCCCAGCTTTCGGGCGGCCAGCGCCAGCGCGTCGCCATCGGCCGCGCCGTCGTCAAGGAGCCCGAAGCATTTCTCTTTGACGAGCCGCTCTCCAACCTCGACGCCGCGTTGCGCACCCGCACGCGCCTCGAGCTTGCGCGCATCCATCAGCGCCTGCACTCCACCATGGTGTTCGTCACGCACGATCAGGTGGAAGCCATGACGCTCGCCACGCGCATCGTCGTCATGAACCGCGGGCGCATCGAGCAGATCGGCGCGCCGCTCGACATCTACAAGCGGCCCGCCACGCGCTTCGTCGCGGGCTTCATCGGCACGCCTGCGATGAACTTTATCGATGTCGAGCGTGTTGGCGACAACGGTGGGCGGTTGATCGTCGCCCTGCCGTTCGACGGCGTAGAGGCGCCCACCGCGATCGCCGCGGCGAGCTTGCCGGCGGGCAAGCTCACGCTGGGCGTGCGCGCCGAACACGTGCTGCTGGACCCGCAAGGGCCGCTGGTCGGCCGCGCCGAAGTCATCGAACGGCTGGGCGACCGCTCGCTCGCGCATGTGAGCATGCCCAACGGTCAATTGCTCGTGGCCGAGTTGCCGCGCGCACGCGAGCTCGAAATCGAGACGGGCGACACCATCCGCATGAGTCTCGACGCAGCCCACCTGCATGTATTCGATGAAACCGGCAAGGCGTGGCATGGCCTCTAACCGCTCGCTCGCCATGCCGCTTCCGGAAGCGCGCGAGGACCGGCGGCGCAACCTGCGCGCGCCGTGGTCCAACGCGCTGTTCGTGCTGCCCTTCGTGATCGTCTACGTGCTGTTGCTGATCGTTCCGTTGTGCTTTGGCTGGTGGTTGAGCCTGCAGCGCGTGGACCTGCTCGCCGGCACGAGCGAGTTCATCGGCATTCGCAACTATCTCGATCTCACCCTCGACCCGATCTTCCGCGGCGCCCTGCGCAACACGTTCTACTTCGTCATCCTCACGGTTCCTGTGTTCGTTCTGCTCGGCCTCGCGCTCGCGCTGGTGCTGAACCGGCCGGGACGCTTCGGCGCCGCGCTGCGCGCACTCTTTTTCGGCTCCTCCGTGTTATCGGTCACAATCGTCACGCTGGTCTGGAAGCTCGTGATGATGCCCGGCAACGGCCTGCTCGCCGACCTGAGCCACGCGCTCCATTTGCCGGAATTCATTCCGCTGATGCACGAGGCCACCGCGCTGCCCGCCATCGCCGTCGTCACGGTCTGGTGGATCATGGGCCTGCCGATGATGCTGTTCCTCGCCGCGCTCCAGCAGATTCCGCAGGAGCTTTACGAAGCCGCGGCGCTCGACAGCGCCTCGCGCTGGCGCACGTTCACGAAGATCACGCTGCCTTCCATCTGGCGCACCGTCGCGCTCGTGGCGGTGATCGAAGCGGTGCTGCAGTTTCAGTTGTTCGGCCAGGCCCAGTTGCTCACGGACGGCGGCCCGAACAATTCCACGCGCCCGCTCGTGCAATTCATCTACGAAACCGGCTTCCGCCAATGGTCGTTCGGCTATTCCGCAGCGGCGGCGCAAGTGCTGTTCGCGCTGATGCTGATCGGCGTGGTCGCGCAGGCCTGGCTTCTGCGCAAGAAGGAGAAGGCATGAGCACGCTCGCTTTCGATACGCGCTCGCGCGGCTCGCTGACAGGACGCATGGGCGACCGCCTGATGCTGGGCGCCGTGGTCGTACTCGCGCTCTTCTGGATCACGCCGCTCGTCTGGGTGCTGTGCCTCTCGTTCAAGCCGAATGCGTTTCTCGAACGGCACACCGACGTGCTCTTTTCGCCACCCTTCACGCTGCAGAATTACACGAACATCCTCAACACGTCGGCGGTGGGCGGGTGGCTCGTCAACAGCCTCATCGTATCGATCGGGCAAACGCTGCTCACGCTCGTGATCGCCTCGCTCGCGGGCTATGGCTTCGCGCGCACCGAGTTTCCCGGCAAGCGCTATATCTATGTGCTTTGCCTGTGCGGACTCGCCGTGCCCGAGCAGGCGCTCGTGATTCCGCTGCACCATATCTTCGCCACACTCGACTGGCACAACACCTACGGCGCGCTGATCCTGCCGCGCCTTGCCTCGCCGTTCGGCGTGTATCTCATGACGCAGTACTTCAAGGCCGTGCCCATCGAAATCGAGGAGGCCGCCTTGCTCGACAATGCCTCGCGCTTCAAGGTGTTCTGGCGCGTCGTACTGCCGCTTTCGCTGCCGGCACAGGCAACGCTCGCCATCTTCACGTTTCTCAGTGCGTGGAACGACTACCTCTGGCCGCTCGTCTCCGCATCGAAGCCGGAGATGTACACGCTGACGATCGGTCTCGCCTCGACGCAAGGCAATTTCGCGCAGTCCGAGGGCATCGGCTACCTCATGGCGCAAGCCGTCTTCGCCGGCTTGCCCATCTTCGTGCTGTATTTGTTCTTCCAGAAGTACATCGTGGCGGCCGTAGCCGGCACCGCAGTTCGATAGGCGGCGACCCCGCATCACACGTCGACCGGTCGCCCTTTATTCGCAGTACAAACAAAGTGATCCACTGGGAGCGCGTGAACAGCGTGCCAGCTGGGTCTCGCACAGGAGAGAGACATGAGAAGATCGTTGATGCGCAGCGTCCTCACGCTGGCTGCGCTCGGCCTCGCGGCGACCTTGACGGCGCCGGCCCAGGCCAAAACGGAAATCACGCTGTCACGCTTTTTCGGCGCCTGCGACGCCGAATACGGCAAGGTCAACGACGTGAGCCAGGCCTCGGGCGAGTGCGGCATCATCACGACGCTCGTCAACCAGTTCAACGCGACGAACAAGGAAGACATCGTCGTCAAGCCGCAGATCATCGAGTGGACCCCCTACTACACGCAGATCGACGCGCGCATTCTGAGCCGCGACGTGCCGACCATCTCGGTCATGCACGAGGCGGTCCTGGGCGACTACGTGAAGCGCAATCTGGTCGAGCCGCTCGACGACGGCTTCAAGTCGGTCGGCGTGGACACCCACGATTTCACGCCCCAGGCCCACCGCGCCGTGACGTTCGGCGACAAGACCTATGCGCTGCCGTTCGACACCCATTCGTGGCTCTGGCACATCAACGTCAACCTGTTCAAGAAGGCGGGACTCGTCGACGCGAGCGGCAAGCCCATCCTGCCGAAAACGCCCGACGAACTGCTTGCGCAGGCGAAGCAGTTCAAGGACAAGACGGGTCTGCCCTACTTCGCCGTACCGATCGCCAATGAATCGGCCGCGCAAACGCGCACGTTCGACACCTGGGTCTATCAACAAAACGGCACGCTGTTCCCCGCCGGCCCGACGAAGATCGACATGCACACGCCGGCCGCCGCCAACGCGCTCACGCTCTACGACAAGCTCATGAAGGCGGGCGACGTCACGCCGGGGCTCGACTATGGCGCGGCCAACCAGGCGTTCGAGAACGGCAAGGCCGGCGTGCTCATGGTCGGCACGTGGATGATCGAGGACTTCACGAATCTCGCGAAGAAGCCCGATTCCCCGCTCGCCAACGGCTACGACGTGGTGCCGTTCCCGAATCTGTATCAGAAGAAGGCGGTGTGGGCCGACGGCCACTCGTGGGTCATGCTCAAGGGCGGCGCGAAAGACGAAAAGACGCGCCACGCCGCGCTCGTGTTCCTCAAGTTCCTTTACGACCACGACGGCGACTGGGCGCGCACCGGCCATCTGCCCGCGCGCCAGTCGATCATCACGAGCGCCACGTTCAACGCGCTGCCGCATCGCGCGGAAATCAAGGAGATCTCGACCACCGGTTACGCGCTACCGAACACGGTGCCGCGCCAGTTCGCGATCCAGCAGATCGTGGGCGAAGAGATCAGCAACATGCTCTCGACAGGCAAGTCGGTCACCGACGTACAGAAGGAAGCCGAACAACGCACCAACGCCCTGCTCGCGCGATAACGCCACCGGAGGTCCGCGCCCGCCCGGCGCGGCCGCCTCACTTCATATAGCTACAGGATGGATAGAGGAACACCATGATCGCTTCCCGCCTCATCGTCGATCGCGACTTCGTCATTTCCGAGCTCGACCGGCGCCTTTTCGGCGTCTTCGTCGAGCACATGGGCCGCTGCGTCTACACCGGCATTTTCGAGCCGGGCCATCCGGACGCCGATGAGCGCGGTTACCGCAAGGACGTGATGGCGCTCACGCGCGAACTCGGCCCGACGATCGTGCGGTACCCAGGCGGCAATTTTCTCTCGGGCTACAACTGGGAAGACGGCGTGGGCCCGCGCGAAAAGCGTCCGCGCCGCCTCGATCTTGCATGGTACTCAACCGAAACCAATCAGTTCGGCACGAACGAATTCATCGAATGGTGCCGTTCGCTCGACATCGAACCCATGTACGGCGTGAACCTCGGCACGCGCGGCCCCGACGAGGCGCGCCGCTTCGTCGAATACTGCAATCATCCGGGCGGCACGGCGCTCTCCGACCTGCGCCGCGAGCACGGCTATGAACAGCCTCACGACATCAAGTTCTGGTGTCTCGGCAATGAAATGGACGGCCCGTGGCAGATCTGCCGCAAGACTGCCGAAGAATACGGACGCGCCGCGCTCGAAACGGCCAAGCTCATGCGCTCGGTCGACCCCACCATTCAACTCGCCGCGTGCGGCTCCTCCACGCACGAAATGCCTACCTATGGCACGTGGGAGGACCGCGTGCTCGATCATTGCTTCGAGCAGGTCGATTTCATTTCGCTACATACTTACTTCGAAAACCGGCGGGACTCGACTGCAGAGTTCTTCGGCAACATCGAAGTGATGGATCTGTTCATCAAGGAAATCGTCTCGGTGGCGGACAGCGTGGCCGCGCGCAAGCATTCCTCCAAACGCATCATGCTTTCATTCGACGAATGGAATGTCTGGTACAAGGCGCGCACCATCAACGACCTGCGCAAGCCGGGCTGGCCCGAGGCGCCGCGACTCATCGAGGAGGTCTACAACCACGAGGACGCGCTCGTGGTGGGTGGCGCGCTCATCACCATGATGAACAATTCGGACCGCGTGAAAACCGCCTGTCTCGCGCAACTCGTCAACGTGATCGGGCCGATCATGACGGAGCCCGGCGGCCGCGCGTGGCGCCAGACCATCTTCCATCCCTTCGCGCAGGCCTCGAAATTCGGCCATGGCCGCGTGCTCAAGCCGGTGATCGATTCACCCACTTACGAAGCCGAAACTTTTCCGGAGATCCCCTATCTCTGCGCAGCGGTGGTGGACGATCGCGCCACGGGCACGACGACCCTCTTCGCGCTCAACCGCCACCTGAGCGACGAAATGGAACTCGATGTCGAGCTGCGCGGACTCGGCAAGGAACGTACGCTCGATCACGCACTCGAGTTGTATCATGCCAACATGAAAGCGGTGAACACGGTGGAGGCGCCGACGACGGTGGCGCCTGCAGTCAACAGCGCCGTGTCGGTCGAGGGGGAACGCGTGCGCGCGAAGCTCAAACCGGGCTCGTGGAACGTGATTGTGACGACCGCCCGATAACACAGCACGGACACGCTGTGCACGACGTCCATGAAGGGGAAGTGATGTTCGAGCGCGAACCGATCGTTGGCAATATAACAACGCAGATCGCCAAGATTATCGGCATGCGCGTGGTCTCGGGCGAGTTTGCGCCCGGCGACGCGCTACCGGTCGAAAGCGAACTGTGCAGCGCATACGGCGTGAGCCGCACCACGCTGCGCGAAGCGATCAAGCAGTTGGCGGGCAAACGGCTGATTGCCGTTTCGCCCAAGATCGGCACACGTGTCCTGCCCTTCTCCGACTGGAACCTGCTCGACCGCGATGTGCTCGCGTGGCGCCTCAATGCGCAGTTCGACTCGAAGATCGTCGAAGACATCTTCGAAATGCGCATCTGCTTCGAGCCGCGCGCGAGCTTTCTCGCCGCGCGCCACGGCAAGGAAGAGACCTTCCAGATCATCGAGCGCCGCTACCTGGAACTGGCAAGCGCTTACAGCCAGTCTGCCCAGCATGGCGCCTCGGACATACGCGCGGCCGCCGACGCGAATCTCGAGTTCCATCTCGCCATCATCACGGCCTCGCAGAACGGCATGTTCATCACGATCGGCAACGCCATCAAGGCCGCGCTGCGCGTGTCGTCGGAAATGATGCAGCGCCAGGCCGCGAAGCCCAGCGAAGATCTCGAACTGCACGATGCCGTGCGCCGGCACATCGTCGCGCGCGAAGCCGACGCTGCGGCGGCAGCGATGACGCGCCTGCTCGAGCAGTCGCGCGACCGGATCCTGCGTTATACGATCGCACCTTGACGAGCGCGGGCGCGCTGCCGCGCTGTGCCGATTGCACCACCCGCTACTACGCACGGCTTGCGCGCGGCCGCTACCCGTGCGCACCCTGGTCTGCGCTCCCTTCCGGCCACTATGCAGAAATCGTCACGAGTCGCACGCCAATCGAGCAAGACGCGCTGATTTTCGCTACCTAGACTGCAATCGCCGATCCCGCCACGTTACGCGGCAACGCGAAACCCACAGGCATGCTCCGCAACAACTCCATATCGCACTCGCCGGCACGGAGCGTCCGGCATTGCCCAAATTGCACCTGAGGGGAAGTGAAAAGTGAAAATGAAGGTAACGCACTCCGCACTTGTAGTCGCCTGGGCATTTTCATGTGCCGCAGCGCACGCCGACGTCGTCAAGATTGGCTTTGCGGCGCCGCTCACGGGCGCGCAGTCGAACTATGGCACAGACATGCAGAAAGGCGTGCAGTTGGCCATCAACGATTTCAACGCCACCCATCCCACCATCGGCGGCAAGCCCGTCTCGTTCGAACTCGACTCGCAGGACGACCAGGCTGACCCGCACACGGGAACCGTGGTGGCGCAACGTCTGATCGACGACGGCGTCAGCGGCATCATCGGCCACTTCAACTCGGGCACCAGCATTCCCGCCTCGGATCTGTACAACCGCGCCGGCCTGCCGCAAATCTCGATGGCGACCTCGCCGGTGTATACGGCACGCGGCTACAAGACGACGTTTCGCCTGCTGACGAGCGACGCGCAAGCTGGCCGCATCGTCGGCTCCTATGTCGTGAAGACGCTGCACTACAAGCGCATTGCGATCATCGACGACCGCACCGCATACGGCCAGGGCATTGCCGACGAGTTCGCGAAAGCCGTCGAGGCCGCCGGCGGCACGCTGGTCAAGCGCGACTATACGAACGACAAGGCGCTGGACTTCTCTGCAATCCTGACCAACCTGAAGGGCCTCAATCCGGATGCCGTGTTCTATGGCGGCGGCGACGCGCAATCGTCGCCGATGATCCGCAAGATGCGCCAGCTCGGCATCAAGTCGGCGTTCGTGACCGGCGAAATGTCGCGCTCGCCCACCTTCCTCAAGATTGGCGGCAGCGCGGCCGAAGGCGCGATCGTATACATGGGCGGCCTGCCTAAGGAGAAGATGCCCGGCTTCGCCAGCTACGCCACGCGCTACAAGGCGCGTTTCCGTGAAGACCCGATCACGTACTCGCCGTACTCGTACGACGGTACGATGGCGCTTCTCACCGCGATGAAGGACGCGAACTCGACCGATCCGAAGGTCTATGGGCCGTACCTCGACAAGCTTTCGATCAAGGGCGTGTCGGCTGCAACCATTTCGTATGATTCGACCGGCGACCTCAAGGATGCGCCCGTGACCATCTACAAGGTCCAGCACGGCGATTTCAAACCGGTCGACACGATCGCGGGTAGTTGATGCCGTTCGCGGGTCCATCATGGACCCGCTGAATCTGAACACTTGCCCCCGGGTGCCAGATCGCCCATATCGTCTGCTCCCGCAATCGGGCATGACCGTTGCGCCCACGCCTCGTACGCGGCGGCACCGCCGCCCGTCGAAAGCGAAGGGAGACAGTCATGAGGCAAACCGTATTGGGCGTCTACGACAGCTATGGGAGCGCGCGTTCCGCGCAAAAGGCGCTTGGCGACGCAGGCGTCGCGCAAGCCGACATCGCCATTTACTCGATGTCGGTCGAGGCCCCAGTGGAAAAAGGGCCGCGTGTTTATGCATCCGGCGCGAGCAGTGCGGAACAACCCACGCCAGTATTCGATCAACTCGAACGCCTGTTTGCGCGGCTCTTCACGCACGGCGCGTATCCGCCGGTGACCGAGGACTACCGCGAGTTCATCCGGCGCGGCGGAGCCGTGGTTAGTGCGGACGTGTCTGAAATGCAGGTGAATCTGGCACGCGAAGTGATGCGCAGTGCGGGTGCAGCGGACATCGAGGAGCGCAGCCGTGCCTGGCACAACGCTTCGTCGGGCATCGCACCCTCTGCGAGCACGGCTCGAGCGCGCGACAATTTGCACGAGACATCGCCCGAAGCGGCAGCCGAAAAACGGCATGCGGCATTTTCCTCTGCAGTACCAACCGTTGTCAGCGGCATGCAGCAGGTCACGACGCACGCAGCGACGGAACCCGAACGAGCCTCGAATGCGGCCAAAGCGCAGCAGACGTCGGCTAGAGGCCTGGTGGGCGATCCTGTCATGGGCACCCCGCTCGACGACACGTCCTACGAGACGGAAGCCCGCAAAGACTATGACGAAGATTACGCGAACTCCGGCTTGTCCTATGAAGAATATTGCGCAGCTTACGAGCACGGCGCAACGCTAAGCCAAAACGAACGGTATCGCGAACACGACTGGCAAGGCATCGAGCCCAGTGCTCGCGAGATTTGGGAGTCGCGCTACCCGGAAAACGGCTGGGAAAAGTTCAAGGCCGCCGTGCGCCATGGCTGGGAGCGCATGAAGCGGGTTTGAGGCGACCTCCTTCCCTCTTCTTTTATTTGTTCCCAGGCTGCTGACCCAGGCAGCCTGGGAACGCGCGCTCGATTCACCTTCCTTGCCCTCCCCATCCCTTACACGGCGCGCGCCAATCGCGTTTGCGGATTTCCTTCCGTTCCAGCCCGGTTCAGCGCCTCGTCAGCGGTTCCCCCGCCGAATTCCCGCCTTTCAAACTTGCACATTCGTATACCCCTGGAAGGACTCGTAAGCGATTGGCCAAAGGCCACGCTGATTCCTGCTTCATGCAAACGCTCTGGAAGCGAAGATTTGCCTCGCCGCACGTCGATTGCCCCCGATCGGCGTAAGGCGGGGCGCGCTTCCCCCTTCTCGGCGCGCCCCTTTTTTGTTCCATTGCGCCAAGGAGGCCCTTCATGACCAGCCCTATCGGTTCGAGCAGTATCGCGCACACGTCCTCGTTGACGACGCTGGGCGAAAACCGCAACACCAAAAACTCCAGCACGGGAGGCACCGCCGGTAACCCCTTTCCGCAGCAGGAAACCGTGAATCCGGCGATGCCCGTCGGTCCGCTCGGCCACAACATCAACACTTCGGCATGACCACTTCGCCGTCACGGGAGCCGTCGACGCGGCGCTCGCCCCTGTGCCTGACATCCCGCATGTCAACGCATCTGGTGCGTGCCGCGTCGGCCGTCGCCCTCGCCTGCCTCGCGCTGCCGCTCGACGGCTGTGCCGTGGTGGCCTTTCCATGCCGGGTCGCATCGGCCACGCTGAAGATCGTGCCGCTGGTCGGCCACCCTGCAGCCGTGCCGTTCGACGCGTGCGCGGCGGCGGTCGACTGATCGAGGTCCAGCCGATGAAACGGGCGTCATTGATCGCTTTCGTTTTGAGCGCGGCGAGCCTCACGGCGCCGCTCTCGCCCGCGCATGCGGACACGCATTACGAAGGACGCGTGCAAACGTACGTCGCGCCGGCCCCCCCCGCGCCGGCGACACCGCCTGGCGAAGCGAGCGCCGTGATGGCTGCGAACGCGGCGCATGCGGCAAGCGCAGCAAAACCGCCCACACCGCCAGCGAAAAAACGAAGGACGGCGCCCGTTGCGCCGCCCGCCCGTCCGCGCGTTCCGGCGCCGGATGACACGCCCTTTGCGTTTCGCGGCATTGTGCTCGGCACGCCGCTGAGCGCGCTGCGGCAGTCGGACATGGTGCGCGCGACGCCGCACGAAAGCGAGCTGCTTTGCGAGACCGACATCGCGGGCAGCGACATCGGCATGATGGTCAAGAGCTACACGAGCCAGACGGTCGCTTGCCGGTGGGCACACCACACGGCGCAAGGCTGGACGCCCTCGCGCGCGGTCGTGGACGGCGTGCCCGCGGTGGACCATATCCTGCGCTTTGCGCACGCATCGGCCGGCGACCCGCTGCGGCTTTATGAAATGTCGTTCGTCGTGGACTCGACAACGGCATTCGACCTGCGCAACCTGCTCGCCTCGCGCTACGGCGCGCCGCGCGTGCTTGGTGCGGCTTCGCTGCCGCTGCTCGTGTGGGAGAACGCGTCGAGCACGATCACCATCTGCCTGTTGCCCGACAGCCAGCGCGCGACGCTCACCTACCTGCTCAAGCCCGCCACGCTGCGCGGCAAAGGCAGCGAGAAGACGCTCAAGCTGAGCCAGTTCGACGAAGGCTGAAACGATGCACGCCAACCCGTCGCCGGGACGAACTCGACGAATCCGCTGAATTCGCTAAATCCGATGAATCACTCTTGCACCCGCCCCATCGCCATGCCATTCGGTCAATCGGAATCCTCACTTTCCAGCGCACGCCGCACGACTCATTCGAAAGGCCTGCCGTACGTGTTGCTGTGCGCGTCGCTCGCCACGGCGCTCGCTGGCTGCGCGACGCCGGAGTCGATCGTCAACACGCCCATGACGCCGCCGCTCGCGGAACCGCTGCTGAACGTCAATACCAGTGGCGCGATCTATCAGTCGGGCACCGCCATCTCGCTGTACGAAACACCGCGTGCGCAGCGAATCGGCGATGTGCTCACGATCCGGCTCTCCGAAACCTATAGCGGCAACGATGTCGCCAGTGCCGCCGCGAAGCGCGACAGCAACATCACGGCCACCGCTGCTGACCAGTCGACCGGTGCGGCGGCGCGGCTCGCGCGCCTGTTCAATATCGGCTCGGCTTCGACCTCGTTCAACGGCAGCGGCAATCACTCGCTTTCGAGCGACATGACCGGCACGCTGGCCGTCACGGTCATCAGCAAAACGCCTACGGGCAATCTGGTGGTCTCCGGGGAGAAGATCATCGCGATGAGCGGCGAGCATCAACGGCTGCGGCTCTCCGGGATCGTTAATCCTAATGATGTGGAAGCCGATAATTACGTTGAGTCAGGGAAGATTGCTAATGCCCGGATCGAGCAGGTGGGGCGAGGGTTGCTCAATGATGCGACTACCGTCGGGTGGTTGCAGCGGATGTTTCTTAGTGTTCTTACGTTTTGAGTTTTTTGTTTGCTTTCGCGTTTTCTTGTTTTCTTGTTTTCGCGGTGGTATGCCAGTGTTGCCCCTGTGCGGGGCGCTAGCATACCGCCGCGAAAACAAGAAAATGCCAATGGTTCAAAAAGCCGAGCACAAAACAATTTCGCTCAGTCATCCTCATCATTAGGAATTTCACCTTCAAACTCATCCCCATACACACTGCCGCCCTCACCGCCCGGCTCCCGAACAGCATGTTCACCAAACCGCTCGGCAAACCCCACCTCGCCGTCCGGCACGAACACATACCCATGGCCCCAAACGGTCTGGAGATACCGCGGCTCAGAAGGATCGGTTTCAATGAGCCGCCGCAAACGCCAGATCGCGACATCGAGACTGCGGTTCCGATACCGCCCAGCCTCTCCATATACGATCTCGATAATGCGCTCGCGCGAAAGAATCGTCATCGAGTGATTGACGAACAGCTTGAGAAACGCGAATTCGCTGGAACGCAGCGGCATGCGGACTTCGTCGCGATACAGCTCCCGCGAACGGAAATCGAGTTCGAAAGGGCCAAAGCGAAACGACTCCCGGCTCTCCGGCGCGCCCGTGAGGTTCGAAATACTGCGCCGGCGCATGACTGAACGAATGCGCGCCACCAGCTCGCCCGGATCAAACGGCTTGCCCACGTAGTCGTCGGCGCCGAATTCGAGGCCCAGCACGCGGTCGATCACTTCGTTACGCGCGGTGAGCATGATGACCGGCAAGTCGTCGCCGCTTTCGCGCAAGGCGCGCAGCGCGCTGATGCCATCCACTTCCGGCATCATGATATCGAGCACGACAACCTGCGGCCGCTCGGAACGCAGCCGCTCCTGCATCGCACGCACGGAAGGCAGCGTCGTGACCGTAAAGCCACGCATCTGCAGATATTCGGCCGTGACGTCGCGCACGACCGGATCGTCGTCGACGAGAAAGATATTATTTGCCATGCGTAAATCGTAAGGGACGAGAACGAGCCGGTACAGGCCCGCAGCCTTACCAATCCTTTCCCGCGCATAGCGCGGGATACCCGTTTTACTGGTCGCTCGAGGCGGACTGGAATGAATTGCTCAATTGCGTCTGGTCGACCACCATGCTGTCCAACAGCCCCTTGAGCTTCACCGCCGCGCTCGAATAGCGGTCGGTGCCGAGACCGCGCACTTCGTAACGCCCCGTAACGGCAATATGGTTATGCATGAAGATCGTCAGATTGATCGTCGAAAGATAGGCCCGGCTTTCGTCGCTGAACGTCGGCTTGCCGAATTCGATCGATGCGTTGTACACGAGGCGTCCTTCACAACTGACCGGCTCGGTGCCGGCGCCGTAGACATCCGAAGTCACGCCGCGCTGCGCGAGCACGAGCTGCAGCGATGGCACGAAGTCTCCCGACGTGACCATGGGATTGTTCTCGATGCAGATCGAACTGAGATTGACCGGCCGCCCCGACACGAATTTAGGCGAGGAGTAATTCGACGCGACCGCGTAACCCGCCTGAATCACAGAGCCGGTCGCATCGGCCGCGGTGATGAGCGTCCATGCGCAGCCGTTGAGCGCGAGCGCCGCGGCGCACGCGGCGCCGAGTTTCACCGTGCGCGCCCTCGCACGGCTGACGGATGACACGATTTCATGTGGCATGGGAGGGGATACCCGATGCGTTGATGGGCTGCGCGGAACATGACACGTTCCCGGCAGGACTCGCCACGCATGATCGGTGCAAAGCAATGCGCGCGATGGCCCGGACATCGGTCAATGTTGAATGTCACTTTCCACTTCTTCGAATACCTCCCGTTCGGTAAGGGGTTGAACGGGCATCGTGCGCGCCTTTTCAACGCAGAGGCGCGCGCCACAAGCGCTCGACGAGCTTCGCTCATTACCGCGTGCGGCTGCGCGTGTAATGTTTCGTAAGCGCTCCTGCATTCTCCCCGCTGAATGAGACATTGCCGATTCATCGCCGCGCTATCGTTCTCACTGCGGTTCTCACTGCGGCGCCTCGCGCCTTTGCGACGCCGGACGAGCCCCACGCTGTTCCTGTCTTTCTCCTGCTATTTCAACATCATCATGGCTGCCATGAACCGAGAACCGAAAATCCGTCGCGCCCCCTTCTTCAAGCCCGGCCTGAACGCTGCCGCGATCGCGTTGTTCGCGTCGCTCGCTGGCTCGCCGTTCGCGCACGCTGCAAGCTTTCACTGCCCGCATAACGCGTCCGCTTCCGAGCGGCTCGTGTGCAACGATCCGACGCTCTCCGCGCTCGACGACAAACTGGCCGCGCTCTATCGCAGCGCCTTCGACGCGAGCACCGACACGACCGCGCTCGAAGCCGACCGCGTGAGCCAGTGGCAATGGCGTCAGCACAACTGCAAGGACAAGGCGTGCGTGACGGACTGGTACGACCGCCGCATCGCCGAACTCGAAGGCGATCTCAAGCACGGTAAACAGGCCGCCGTGCGCCGCGTGAAGGAAGGCGTCGTCGACCAGCACCTGGCCCCGTCCGCGCAGGACGCCGTGCTCGAAATGCACGGCATCCCGCCCGCGCCGAAGGAAGTTGGCGCAGCGGCCGCCCCCTCTGCGGACAGCGCGAAAAGTGTGAAGAAAGCGGGCGTGAAAGTCGTGGCTGCCGAAGCCGATGCGCCGCTGCATCTGCAAAAGATGCCGAGCGGCGTCGCCGCCGACGCGCGCCAGACGCGGCTCGCACAAGCGCAGGCACACGCGCACGGCCTGCCCCAGAAGGATGCCGCACCGTCCGGCGACGTCTCGGCAATAACCGCGAAGATGGCTGGCGCGAACTCGGCATTCGCCAAAGCGGCAGGCATGGCGTCCATCGACGCGCCGGCCGCGCAGCCCGCGAGCCCCGCGGCCACCGAAGCCGCCGCGAAGCCGGCGGCGGACCAGGCGAGTGCACAGCAGGGCGTGAGCGCACTTAACTGCGCATCCGTCGCGTCGACGGAATCCGCGCACGCTACGCAGGCATCCATCGAGCAAGGCGCCGTCGCCATGAAGTAAGAGGCCATGTAAGCTACGGCAAGAAATCTGCGGTCGCGCGCTGTTCTGCCGGTTGTCGATATCAAATAAAATACGGCGATGAGTCCACACGTTCTCATCGTCGACGACGATCCGGTCGTGCGCGATCTCCTCTCCAGCTTTCTTCGGGCCAACGGTTTCGAGGCCTCCGTCCTCCACGACGGCACGCATCTCGGTGCCCGGCTGGAACGCGAGCGGCCTTCGGTCGTCGTGCTCGACGTCATGATGCCGCGCACCGACGGCTTGCGCGCCCTCGCCGCCTTGCGCGCGCAGGGTGACGACATTCCGGTGATCTTCGCCTCCGCGCGCGGCGCAGTGGGCGATCGCATTGCGGGTCTCACGCTGGGCGCGGACGACTACGTTGCCAAGCCCTTCGATCCCCAGGAATTGCTGCTGCGTATCCAGACCGTGCTGCGCAGGCGCGGCAACGGCCCCGCGGGCGCACCCGTCGCGCGCGAACGCTACCGCTTTGGCGCCTTCGAGCTCGACTTCATGGCGCGCACGCTCGAACGTGACGGCAAGCGCGTACCGTTGCGCAGCAGTGAGTTCGTGCTCCTGAAGATTTTCACGGAGCATCCGTACCGCGTGCTTTCACGCGTGCTGATTCACGACCTGCTCCACGCAGACGGCCTCGAATTCAACGAGCGCAGCCTCGACGTACCGGTCTGGCGCCTGCGCCGCGTGATCGAAGACAATCCAGCGCAGCCGCGCTACGTGCAGACCCTGCGAGGCAAAGGCTACGTGTTCGTGCCGCAGAGCGGGGTCGGCATCGAAGGCGACATCGACCTTCCCCCAGCAGACGACAGCGGTCCCAGCCTGAACGCGTAATGGCATGAACAATCCGTTGAATACGCTGTTCGGGCGCATGGCGCTGATGTCCGCGCTCCTGCTGTTCGCCATTCAGGCATGCTGGTTCATCGTGTTCGCGCCACAGCCGCGCCGCCACGAAGTGGAAGGCTTCGAGCGCGGCCTGCTGCTCATGCTCCACGCGGCAACCAGCGCGGCGCCCGGTACGGCAACGAGCGCGGCACCCAGCACGTCTCCCAACGAGATGGACCTCGCACCGGCGCTGCGCGTGCATCTCGTGCCCACCTGGAACATGCCCGTCGACGTGCGGCTCGAAGTGCCCAGGCGCGAGCCGCTTGCCGACTTGCGCAAGCAACTCCTGCGCGACCTGCCGCCCGGCACCGAGATTCTCGCCGACCTGCACCATCGCGAAGCCCTGTGGGTGCGTTTTGCGGGCCAGCCCACGTGGATCGTCGCGCCGGTCGATCTGCCGCCGCCGCGCAACCTGCTGCCGCTGTTCGGCTCGATGCTCGCCATCTCGCTACTGCTCGCGCTGCTCGCCATGTGGCAGATGCAGCGGCCGCTCTCGCTCGTGGCCCACGCCGCGCGCGCGTTCGGCACCGGCCACCGTCCCGCGCCCGTCAAGCAGCACGGGCCGCGCGAATTGCGCGAACTGATCGGCTCGTTCAACGGCATGATGAAGCAGCTCAACGAAGCCGACGACGATCAGGCCATCATGCTCGCGGGCGTCGCCCACGATCTGAAGTCGCCGCTCACGCGACTGAAGCTGCGTGCGAGCATGATGGGCTCGGAGCGCGAGCGCGAACAGCTGATCCGCGAAGTCGATTCGCTGAACGATATCGTCCAGCAGTTTCTGGAATTCGCCCGCCAGCGGCCCGAATCGGGTCCCGAGGTGGAAGTCGATGCGCTGCTGCGCGAGCAGTTTTTTTCCGATGCCGGCGACGACGAGGATGCGCTCTTCAGGCTCGACCTGCGCGCGGGCTCGGCGTTCCGGCTGCCGCGCACGCTGCTCGACCGGCTCGTGTCGAATCTCGTCGACAATGCGCTCGAACACGGCGTGCCGCCCGTGGAAATCGCCACGCGCCGCGAAGGCGCGCAGTGGATCGTCGAAGTGCGCGATCATGGCCCCGGCATCCCGCCCGAGCGCGTGGCCGCGGCGCTCAAACCCTTCGTACGCCTTGACGAAGCACGCGGTGGCGACGGCCATTGCGGGCTGGGGCTCGCCATCGTGACGCGCCTCACGCGCAATCAGGGTGGCCACTGTGAGTTGTCCAATCACCCCGAAGGCGGGCTGCGCGTGCGTATCGCGCTGCCCGCGGATGCACGGGCCGCTGTGTAAGACCCTATTGGCCTCTGCTGACCCGCTGATTCATCGCTGTGCGCCGCTCAGACCACGAGCCGGCCGCGCAGACGATTCACCGTGTCGGACACAAGGCCGAGCCCTGTGGTGAGATAGCGGTTGAGGTCGCCGTAGCTGCCCTGCACCGCGTCGAACGCGGCCTGCAGGTAGCTGGCCTGCACGGGCTGTGTCAGATTGGTGGCATCCGCGCCCGTCGAGCGCCACGCATCGGTCAGCATGAAATCCTTCACGATGATTTCGAGCGGCACGTTGGCGATCAGCAGCAACAGCGCGCAAGCCCAGCCCACCACGTCCACGCCGGTGCCACCCGTGATCAGCAGCGGCCCCGGCGCGTCCGCGATATGTTCGAGCAGCGCGCCGTAGATCGAGCATTGCGTGCGGCCCGTCACGAGCGTGCGCCAATGCATTTGCATCGCCGCATCGAGTTCACCCGCCAGCATGCCCGCGAACGACGGCGGCTCGAGCGTGCCCAACACATTGAGCGCGAGGTAACTGGCGGTGCTGGGCGTCACGTCGGGCGCCGCGTCGATTTCCGCAGGCGTGCGCAGATCGTAGATGTTGGACAGCGCCATGCGCTCGAGCGTCGCGGCGTCGGCTGCGTTCGGCGTGAGCGCGTCGGAGCGGTAAATCAAGGCGCGGCGCACGTGCGCGCCGTCGCTCGTCGAGTAGCCCGGCGCGGCGCCGCCCAGATCGCGGAAGTTCGCGACGGAACCGATGACGGGCGTCGGCGCATCCTGCGCGCCGTCGCCTCCCGTATATTCGCCGCCACACGCACTCAGCAACGTGCTCGCGCAACCGCTCAGCGCCAGCAGGCTCACCGTGCCCTTGAGCAGCGCGCGGCGCGGCGGGTTGGCGAGCGCGCCGCCACTGCGGTTGAAGTTGCCGGTCGCGGCCACAGGCAAACGCTTACGCGCCTGCGCGAACGAAGAAGTGTAGGCGGAGAAAGACAAATTCATCGGTTGGCAGCTTATGTAGGGAACCCACAGTGTGCGCGGGCCGCTGCAACGTCGCACGTCGCATGCGTTCGGAAAGGCCGCAGTTTACCGGCAGATGCGCCTGAAAAGGTCAAAGCGCAAAACGCCGTAATAATTCTTTCCGCTTTACGGGGCATTGCGCACCGATATTTTCCGCCGGTTTGTACTTATATTCTTACCGGACCTTTCCATTTACACAAAACAGGTAATTCCCGTGCTAATGCGCAGTCATTTCCGGTTTCAAGCCATGCCTGAATATCGGCTGCGCGGGGTATTTTCTTTATGGATATTTCAAGTCCTTTCCAAATATTATTCTTGACGCTCTTAGTCGCGCTTTTATAATCGCCCGTGAATTCAGGCATTCGCCTGGGCCACCGTGGCGGTCGTCGGCTGCCTCTCGGAGTACCACGTCATGTACAAAGGCAGTGTGACCGAAGAAGCGCGTGAAGTGCTGCGCGCAATCGAGCTGATCCAGCTGGGCGCACGCATGCCTGTGCTCGAAAAAGAACTGACGCTTTCGCGCAATCGTTTGATCAGGCTTTATCGGGAACTCAAGAACGCTTCGCCGCCCAAGGGCATGTTGCCGTTTTCGGCGGACTGGTATTTCACTTGGCTGCCGAACATTCATGCGTCGCTCTTCTACAACATCTATCTGTTCCTGACCGATAGAGCGAAATGCAGCCGGCTCGACGCCCTCACGCGTGCATACCGCCTTTATCTCGAGCACTGTGAGAGCGCCGAAACCGAACGTGTGCTGAGCTTCACACGGGCGTGGACGCTGCTGCGCTTCTTCGAAGGCGGCCTGCTCACGCTGTCGAGCTGCACCGTTTGCTCCGGCCGTTTCGTGCGCCACGTGCGCGACGCACACAAGCCCACCGCCTGCTGCATTTGCATGCCGCCCGCGCGCGCCGGCATGACGCGCGCCGCACGCGCGAGTCGCACGGAAACCGACACCCCGGCAGCCACCTCCGCCACGCGAGGCCGCGCAGCAGCAGCGCTGGGCGAACTTTCGGGCACCATGCGCGAAACCATGCGCGACACGCTCGCCGAAGTCACGCGCGCCCTCGATCCAAAGCGTTCCGCGAACCGCCTGCGCCTCGTCGCTTCGGTCCCCGTCTAGGTTAAAACGGCACGTTCCTTACGCCACATCTTCATCGCGCTCTGCATCCGCCTGCAGAGCGCGAATATCGCACGCGCAAATCCGGCAGATTGCTTTGTGATCCTGATGAACGTGCTGATTCTGGCGCAGTTCGCATTGCTGCGCCGCAAGCTCGATGGCGTGCGAGTGGGCGGCCTGCCAGATCTCCCAGGCGATCTGCGCGCCGCTTTGCGAATAGTCGTCGTTGCGATCGCGCTCGAGCGCATCGGGCAGGCGCGTGTGGACTTGCAGATAGTGCGTGCGATAAAGCGCCTCGAATATCTCGCGGCGTGACGGGCGCTTCAAGCTCGCCTCTTCGCGAACGTGAGCGGATCGGTGAGGCGCAGAGACTTCATCCACATGCGGCGTCGAGGCGTGCTTCTTCTTGCGGGTGGGGAGGATCACGCGGTCGTCGTGCGGTCATACGCGCACGACGTTACGGATACCGATATTGTCGCAGGCTGTGCAAAAGAATTGGCCGGGGAATATCGCGAATTTTTCTGCGTTATTCGTGAGTCGTTTCAGCGCTGGACCTGCGATTATTGTAGACATAAGAAAGTCGAAAGGAGTCGACCATGCAAATCGGGGCGGCGACACAGTTCGCCAACGGCAGCGCCAACACGAACACGCTCCGCGCGGGCGCGGCTTCAGACCAGGCAGAACAGGAAGACGCGCAGTCGGGCGACGTGTCGACGACCGTCGCGCCGTCCACATCGCAGGACGATGCCGTGCAGATTTCGCCGCAAGGCTATGCGGCCGCATCGACCAACGATACCGCGGACAGCGACGACGCTGCGGCCGACGCGAGCGATGCTGCCGGCACGAACGACACGAGCGATACCAGCGATGCCACCGACACGAGCGACGCATCCGGCGCGACAGCGACGTCGACCAACGCGCAGCCCATGAAATCGCTCGTTTATGGCGCGCTGGGGCTCGAGCGTCCCGACGCGCCAGCCGACCCGAACCACACCTATACGCTTGGGCGCTGGATCGCGGCAGGCATTACGCTCGGCGGCATCATTTCGCTGTTCATCTGAGCGGCACGGCGCCGCAATCCGGCGCGCATAATGTTTCGGAGACCAGATGATATGGGTGGCAAGTCGGCTATCATCACTGCCGGCAAGTCCATCAACCCATAACGTACACGAGGTCCGCCCGTGGCTCTCAGCGCCGTTGCCGCTTCGCAAGCCGTTCCGCTCGCCGCCATCGCTGGCGCGGCCATCGCGCTCGTCAAGGGCGGCCCGAGGCAGCCCGAGCCGCTCGAATCGATCAACGCGCCGTTCAAGGAGGTCGACCTTTCCGACCTTCCTGCGTTGCGCCGTTATATGGCGCGAGACGGTGCATCGCTCGCCTGGCGTGCCTACCTGCCGCAAGCGGGCGCGCCGCACGCGTGTGTCGTGCTCATCCACGGATCCTCGGCAAGCAGCGCGAGCCTCCACCCGCTCGCGCGCCAGTTCGCCGCCGCGGGCTACGCGGCCTGCGTGCCCGATATACGCGGTCACGGCGAATCGGGACGCAAGGGCACGATCGCCTACATCGGCCAGCTGGAAGACGACCTCGAAGATCTGCTCGCCGCACTGCCGGGCGAACTGGCCGCACTGCCCAGAACGCTGATCGGTTTTTCGTCGGGCGGCGGCTTTGCGCTGCGCTTCGCAGGCGACGCACGTCAGCGCCTGTTCGGGCGTTACGTGCTGCTCGCACCCTTCCTGCACCATAAGGCGCGCACCGCGCGCAATGAAGTCGGCGGCTGGGCGTCGGTCGGCATACCGCGCCTCATCGTCATCGTCATGCTCAACGGTCTGCGCATCCGCGTCTTCAATCATCTGCCGACGATCGCCTATGCGCTCGCGCCCGAGGTCCGCGACGAGCTCACGCCGCAGTATTCGTTCAACTTGATGCAGAATTTCCGCCCGCACGACGACTACCGCGCGGACATACGCGGCGCGCGGCAGCCGCTGCACGTGCTGGCCGGCGCCGACGACGAGGTTTTTCACGCGCGTGAGTACGCGGCGGCGTTCGAGGAAGCGGGCGCACACGTGCCGGTCACGATCGTGCCCGGCGTGGGGCACATCGGCTTGACGCTGGATGCCACTGCAATCGGCACGATCATCGGCAGCGTGAAGCCATCAGGCGCATAAGGCAGGCGCCGCTCGCCGGCGCGTCGACTGTCCAGATCCGCCAGACTGGCGGAATCCGCCGATTGATCTTCGCGGCGAACTGGCCCATATTTAAATAAGTGCAGGCACCGGTTTTGCGGCAATTCGTCAATCGAAGCGAAAGCGCGCTCCTCCCATGCTCAACGCCCCTGGTCACGACGATTACGATCCGTCGGAGTGCCCCTACTGCGGGACCAGGTTCAATGCGCCGCTCGCACTCTGCCCCCAATGCGGAGCGAATCAAGTCGCCGCGGCCGCCCGCATCGCAGCCGCGAGCGCAGGCCTGCCGGACGAACGCGCGCGCGGGGTAGCCGAGCGCCTGCGCGCGAACCTGGCGCTTGGCGCCAATCGGCCCTACGACGGCGAGTACCCTTCGATCGACGAGGAACACGTCGCCGAGCGCAAGCGGCTACCGCGCTATGCCTGGGCAGGTCTCGGCGCGCTCGCGATCGCGCTCACCGGCTATGCGTTCGTGCATCGCAGCGAATGGGAGCCGAAGCTCGGCGCACAGGTGATCGTGGGGTCCGTGAGCGGGTTGAAGGGCACACAAGGCACGCAGGGCAATCGCACTAGTGGCACCGTCACCGCGCTGACTAACCGGCCGGCCACCGTCCTGCCGCGCGCCAACGCGACGCAGCGCCGCGTCGCCCAGGCGAATGCGCCGGCCGTCTCACACCCGGCCGCCCCGCCGCGCTATGCAAGCGCGCATCCCGAGGTCGCGAGCAATCTCGCCAGCGCGCGTCTGAATCTCGACAAGAACAACCTCTGGCCCGCACGCAGGGCGCTCACGAGTGCGCTCGCCGTCGAGCCCGGCAACGCCGAAGCGCAGCAGATGCAGGCCGACCTCGTCACGCGCGAGCAGCAGCGCGACGCATTGATCGGCGAAGCGCGGCAATGCGCGCACGAGCGCCAATGGGCTTGCGTGCGCCAAGACGCGGAGCATGCGGTGGAAGTCGACGCATCGAGCCGCGAAGCGAGGCACCTGCTCACGCTCGCCAGCACCGAGCGCCGGCCGGGCGCCACCAAGCGCAATGGCCGCACGTGGCCATGGGAAAGCCAGTATGCGCAGGCAGGCGACAGCCGCTCGCGTCAGGATTCCCTCTTCTGGCATCACTGATCCACCCCTCGGGCAGTACTTGCAGACGATTTGTGAACGGTGAATAATATTAGACGTCGTTCAATATTTCCGTCCACATGTCCACGCCCACGCCCGCTTTGCCAGGCCGCCGCGACCGCAAACGACTGCAGACCCTGGAACATCTCGCGCGCACCGCCGCCGCGCTGTTCGAAGCTCACGGTTACGAACCGGTGACCATGGAGCAAATCGCCGCCGCAGCGGACGTGGCCAAGGGCACGCTGTACAACCATTTCCCGGTGAAAGAGGCGGTACTCGCGCATTGGCTGCATCTCGAACTGGCGGCGAATCTCGCGACGCTGCACGCCCGGCTCGAACACACACCGGGCTTCGCCGCGGGCGCGCGGCTCGTGCTCGATCATTGCGCGAGCTGGTGCGAGGCGCACCCGGACTACCTCGCGCCTTACCTGCGGTTTCGCTTCCTCGGCATCGGCACGGAGCCTTCGCCGTCGCGGGACAGCGAGCAGCTCAGCGACATCGCCGATACCTTTGGTTGGCTCGTCCGGCGCGCGCAAGCGCAAGGCGAACTGCGCGACGATCTCGACGCGGCGCGGCTTGCGCTTGCGTTCCACCACCTCTACCTCGGCGCCATGCTGCGCTGGCTCGCCGAACCGCGCCTGAAACTGCGCAAGGAGTTTGCCGCTGCGGTCGATTTGTTCCTGCATGGCGTGGCCCTGCCCATGCAGGCGGCCCGGCAAGCGCCCCGAAAAGCCGTGCCGAAATCGAGGAAAAAGGCCCCATGAAGCTGCTGATCGCGACCTACGGTACCGAGGGCGATGTGCGCCCGTTCGCCGCGCTGTGCCGCGGCTTGATGGACGCCGGGCACGAAGCGCGCGTGCTCGCCGACGCCGCCACGCTTGGCAGCGCCCATGCGCTCGGCGTGCCGGCCACGGCGCTGGCCGGCGACATTCGCGGCATGCTGCGCCCGGACCACGCGATCGCGGGCGTCGTCGCCAAGGGCGGCGGCTTCAACGAGACCGCACGCGCGCTCGCGAAGATCGCCAACGAAAATGCGCAGTCGTGGATGCGCACCATCGTCGAGGCAGGCGAGGGTTGCGATGCGATTCTGGTTGCCGGGCTGGCCGCGTTCGTGGCGCTTTCCGCAGCGGAGTATCTGGGCGCGAAAGGCATCGGCTCGGGCATGATCCCGCTCACGCCGACGGCGGCCTTCCCCTCGCCGTTCTTGCCGCCCAGGTGGGTGCCGCGCGTGCTCAACCGCGCCAGCCATGGTCTCGTGAACGGCCTGCTCTGGAAGGCGTTCCGCGACAGGACCAACGCCGCGCGCGCGATGTTCGGCCTGCCGCCGCGCAAGACGGTATGGAAGGACCATCCGATGGTGTATGGCGTGTCGCCAAACCTGTTGGGCGCGCCCGCCGACTGGCCTGCCAACGCCCATCTTTGCGGACAGTGGCTGGCGCCGAGTCCGGCATGGACGCCGCCGGTCGCGCTGGCGCGCTTTCTCGCTGCGGGAGACGCGCCCATCTATATCGGCTTTGGCAGCATGACGGGCTTCGACAATGCGCGGCTGCTCGATGCCCTGATCGAAGCGATGCAGGGCCGGCGCGCACTCTTTTACCCGGGCTGGAGCGGCATCGATCCGAAGGTGCTACCCGAAAACTTTTTCGTCGTCGGCGATACGCCGCACGACTGGCTGCTCCCGCGTACCGCTGCCGTCATTCACCACGGCGGCTCCGGTACTTCGCACTCCGCAGCACGCGCCGGGGTGCCTTCCATTGTTACGCCGTTTGCGGGCGACCAGTTCTTCTGGGCGGAGCGCCTGCGCCAGGCGGGCGTCGCCCCGCCGGCGGTCGACGGACGCCGGCCCAATGCCCGAGCGTTCGCGAGCGCACTCGACTTTGTCGCCAGCGAAACGATGCGAAGCCGCGCCCGCGCACTAGGCGAAACGATGCGGGCGGAGAACGGTGTGGCGAACGCGGTGGCCGCCCTCGAGCGCATCGTTGCGGTCGACGTGCGCGAGGGCGCCTGAAGTCAGCCGGTCAGTGAAGCTGCGATGGCCTTCCTGAACGGCATCAGTTTCGAAGCCGCGCGCAGCATGAAGTCGCGCGCCAGTTTCGCGGGCGCGCTGTTGTTCGTGTAGACGTCGGTGATGAACCGGGTCGCGAGATAAAGCGGTTTGGTCGCGCGGCGGTGCTGGGTTTCATAGCGCTGCAAAACCGGGGCAGCCCCGATATCGAAGCCGCTCTTGTGCGCTTCGATGATTCGGTTACCTAAGGTTTCCACGCCGAGCAGCCCGAAATTGAAACCATGCGCGGTCACCGGATGCATGCCGACTGCGGCGTCGCCCACGGCCGCGAAGCGTTTGCCGACGAAACGCTCCGGATAAACGGCCACGAGCGGATACACATGCCGCGTACTCGCCAGCTTCATCGCGCCCAGCCTGTGCATGAAGCGATCCTCGATATGCCGCGCGAATGCGTCGGGCGCAAGCGCCGCGATCTGGCTGACCTGGCCCACGGGCAGCGTGAGCACGACGGACGACTGATGCGCGTTCGTCGAGCGCTCCGCGTTCATGGGCAGCAACGCGAGCGTCTGACCGTAGCCGAACCATTCCCACGCGGCGTGCTCGTGAGGCGCTTCGTGCGTCATGCGGCAAACCAGCATCGCTTTGCCGAAATCGTGCATGTTGGCAGCAATGCCCATCATCTTGCGCGTGGACGAGAAGCGGCTGTCCGCCGCGACGATCAACTTCGCCGAGAGCGTTTCGCCGCTCTCCAATGTCACGCTCGCCTGATCCTCACCGGCGTTCACCGCGCTGACCTGTTGCGCCGCCAGCAGCGTCACGTCGCCATGCTCCGCCGTGCTTTGCCGCAGCGCCTCGTACGCGGCCTTACGAATCAGGTGATTGGAAACGAGCCAGCCCAGCTCCGTGTGGCCGCTCAGGTCGTGTCCGATCTCGAGCGCCCCCGGCGAGAGACCATTGAACACCCTTGCGCTGCGAAGCGGGGCTCGCGCGTGCGGGTCGATGAGATCCCAAAGCCCGAACCTGCGCATCGCGCGCACCGACTTCTGGGTCAACGCGATCTCGCGCCCGTCGAACTGCGGCTCGTTGATGTCGGCGAGGCGCTGCTGCTCGACGACGACGATCTTGAGGCCAACACCACTGAGCGAGCGCGCGAGACACAGCCCCACCGGCCCGGCGCCCACGATTACGATATCTGCTTGCATGAATCGAACGATTGGAATGTGACTCAGACGGCCTGATCGGCCTGATCGATCTTCGCGATGCCGCGTTCGCGCAGGGCTTCGACCATGAGCGCGTCCATCGACTTCACGTGCCAGGCGAACCATTCGCGCAGTTCGCCCACCAGTTGCCGCCCCGTGTCGAAGCGCCCCTCGTCGGCAACTTGCCTGCGCACCTCGCCTGCCACGTTCAGGACGTGCCGATGCTGGCCCGCATGGCAATGGCGCGGACCGAAGTTCATTTCCGCCATCCACGCTTCTTCCTGCGCGAAATGCTGCTTCGTATGCGCCGCCCACGCGTCGAACGCGCCGAGCCAGGTTTCGTCGCTCGCGCGCGCGAGCGCGTCGAGCAGCGCGACGAACCCGGCATGCATCGTATCGGTCATGGGTTCGCCCAGCTGCAGATCGGGCGCAAGTGTCGGCGAGGGGCGCGGCGCGGGTGAGGTCATGAGGGGAAGTGACGGCGTACACGAACGGTCTGAAAAGCCCTCTCGGGCAATTTTTCAAGATACCGAGGCATATGAGAATGCGCGCTGATTTTTAGCAAACGTCGCACGATTGGTCACTGAGGCCGATGGACGCGGCCTGGGCGCATGCAGAAGAAGCGATCAGACGAAAAGAAACATCGATGCCGGCGCAGCGCGGGGGGCGCGGACCGCAAACGTGGAAGGATGCGAGGAAAGGTGCCGCAGACGCGAAAACACGCAGCCGCGCGGCGCGCGGCTCAAACCAGTTCGGCGAGATTGACGAGGGCGCGGTCGCCGTCGGATTGTGCTTCGTTTTCGGCGCGGAACGTCTTCTCGCTGTACGCGATGACCTTGAACCCGCCGCCTGCCGAACGCTCTATGGTGATACCCCAATGCCAGCCGCCTTCCTGTTCGAATACGTGCAGCCTCGGACTCGATGGTTGGCTCGGCGATTGAAAAATATTCATTTAAAGCCTCCCGTGGTGGGAATATCGTCTCGGACGATTGCCTGGATAAGAATCAGTTTAAAAACCTCCTTGCTGCGACGCAATACGGAATTACGTGGACCTGAGAACCCTGAGGCGTTGCGCATTATTCGAGAATTACCCTGGTTATTATTCGACGCTCGGCAAACATAAATGCCGCCAGCTACGTTCCCATTCCAGACTGCCAGACAGCGAGAGCCCGATGACTACCGTAACGAATGCCACGACGCATGCCACGTCCCCGTATCAGCTCGATCTTTCGCGGCATGCTCGCCGCGCGCTGCTGGAAGGACCCACGCCGATCCAGCCATTGCCGCGGCTAAGCCACGAACTTGGGGGCGTGAATGTCTATGTCAAGCGCGACGATCTCACTGGCCTCGGCGGCGGCGGCAACAAGCTGCGCAAGCTGGAGTTCCTGGTGGGCGAAGCGCTGGCTGCGGGCGCGGACACCATCGTCACCGTGGGCGCGCGCCAGTCGAACCATGCGCGCTTGACGGCAGCTGCGGCGGCGCAAGCGGGCCTGCAGTGCGAACTCGTGCTCACGCGGGCCGTGCCGCGCGACGACTTCGAGTATCTGGAGAACGGCAACATCCTGCTCGACGACCTGCTCGGCGCACGCGTGCACGACCTGCCCGGCACGGCCAATGCCCTGGAGTTCGCCGAGGCGCGCGCCGACGAGCTGCGCGCCCAGGGCCGCAAGGTCTATGTGTGCCCGCTGGGCGGGTCGAGCCCGGTGGGATGTCTGGGGTACGCGGCGTGCGCCGCCGAAATCATGACGCAGGCCCATGCACAGGGCTTGCGCTTCGCGCGCATCGTCGTGCCCAACGGCAGCGGCGGCATGCACGCGGGGCTCGCCGCCGGCTTCGCGGCGCTGGGCCTCGACCCGGGCCTCGTGCTTGCGTACACCGTGCTGGCGAAGGCCGGGCAGGCCCACGCCGCCACGCTCGAAAAGGCCGGCAAGACGCTCGAACTGATCGATCCGGCGCGGCGCATCGAGGGCCGCTCGATCGTGATCGACGAAGCCCAGCTCGGCGACGGCTACGGCATTCCAACCGATGCGATGCGTGAGGCCGTGCGGCTCGTCGCTTCGAAAGAAGGCCTGCTGATCGACCCCGTGTACGGCGGCAAGGCGTTCGCCGGTCTCGTGCAAGCCGCACGATCGGGAGGCTTCGCGCGCGGCGAGAACGTCCTCTTCGTCATGACCGGCGGCTTGCCGGGCCTGTTCGCGTATCGCAGTGCGTTTTGAGGCGCCGCGCGGCACATTCCAGAACCGTTGAAATGAAACACGAGGGAGTCCACGATGACCGATGACGAACGCGCCATTCGCGAGATGGTGCAAACCTGGATGGAAGCCAGCCGCGCCGGCGACACCGCCAAAGTGCTGAGCCTGATGACCGACGACGTGGTGTTCACCGTGCCCGGCCAGGAGCCGTTCGGCAAGGCCGAGTTCGCCGCGGCTTCGCAAGCGCAGCAGGACATGCGCATAGAAGGCACGGCCGAGATCGTGGAACTGCAGGTTCTGGGCAATTGGGCCTTTCTACGCAATCGCATCGACATTTCCGTTAAGCCGCCGGGCGCGGCCCAGCCCATGCGGCGTGCGGGCTACACGCTCACGCTGGTGCGCAAGGATGCGAGCGGACGCTGGCTGCTCGCACGCGACGCCAATCTGGTCGCGCCGAAGACGTAAATCCTCCGCCGCGAACGCGGCCGGCGCCGCGACAACCCACGATTCAGCCGCCGCGCCCCAGGCCGCCAGCGGCGTGGGCGCGCCCGCTTGCTTTCACCACTGAAAGAGAACAGCCCCGCGCGACGGGCCTCGCCGCGTTACGCCCCTTTTTCGAATCAGAAATCCTTATCGATTCCTTCAGTTTATTGAGTTTCCCTTAATCGTTCGGTTGCGGCAAAGTGACGCTCATACGCTCGGAGCCACTCCTTGAACCAACGCATCGACCCCTCCCTACTTGCTGCGCCCGACCTGTCGTACGCGACGTTGCACTCGGGCATTGCCCTGCCGTTCCTCGAGCGCGGCGATGGCGAGCCGCTGCTGTTCGTCCACGGATCGCTCTGCGATTACCGCTACTGGATGCCGCAGCTCAACGGGCTGTCGGAGCATTTCCGCTGCATCGCGCCGAGCCTGAGCCACTACTGGCCCGCGGCCGACGCCTGCATCCAGGGCGATTTCGGCTGGGAGAGCCACGTCACCGAGCTGGCCGATTTCATCGCCGCGCTCGGTCTCGAATCGGTGCACCTCGTAGGCCATTCGCGTGGCGGCTGTGTGGCGTGGCATCTGGCGCGCCGCTATCCGCGCCTCGTGCGCACGCTGGTGCTCGCCGACCCGGGCGGCCCGCTCTCTCGCGTGGACGACGACGAAGCCGCGCTGCCTCCGGCGACCAACGCGCTGCGCACGCGCGCGGCCGACCTCATCCATGCCGGCGAAGTCGAAGCGGGGCTCGAGTTGTTCGTCGACTCCGTGAGCGTGCCGGGCGCCTGGAAGAAGGGTTCGGCGGCGTTTCGCCAGATGGCCATCGCCAACGCCACGACGCTGCCCAAGCAGCTGCAGGACCCGCTGCCGCCTTACGCGCCGCGCGCCGCCGGCGAGATCAAGTGTCGCACGCTGCTGATCGACGGCCAGCGCAGCCCGCTCATGTTCCGCAACAACGTCGAAGCGCTGGACGAGTGGATCGAATTCGCGCGACGCGTCACGATCAAGGGCGCCACGCACGGCATGAACGGCACGCATCCCGACCTCTTCAACACCCACGTCCATACCTTCATCACGCAAGGTTGACACTTCAGTCACGGCCCGGTTGATTCGTTTGTGATCCAGGCGACTCAACCGTTGGCCGCCATTCCAACCGCACCGGCATGCGGTTCGGCACCATCGCGAAGGCCGTGATTTCCTCGATCGTCGTGGGATCGACGGCCAGCGTCACCTTGAAGCGGTTCATCAGCGTGGAAAGCACGAGGCGCATTTCCACGGCCGCCAGATGCCGCCCCGGACACGCGCGCGGCCCCGCGCCAAACTGCACCCACGCGCGCGGATCGTGCACGCGCGCGGCAGGCGCGCAAGCCGCGTTGCCGCGCAGCCAGCGCTCCGGATCGAAGCGCCCGGGCTGCGAGTAGTGGCGCGCGTCGAGCATGGGCGGGCGCGTGAGGAAGAACATCTTCGAGCCGGCGGGCAACGCGACGTCGCCCACCTGCACAGGCTCGACGGGCTCGAACGCCATGATCGCGGCCACCGGACGAAAGCGCAGCGTTTCGCTGCAGACGGCTTCGAACAGGTCGAGGTCCTTCACGAGGCCGTAGTCCGGACACACCGCGTGTGCACCCAGCACCGCGTGCGCTTCGCTGGCGAGGCGCTGCTGCAGCGGTTCGTCGGCGCAGAGATAGTAGAGCGACCACGCCAGCGCGTTGGCCGTAGTGTCCTCGCCCGCCAGCAGCAGCGTGAGCACGTTGGCGGCGATGATGTCGTCGGTCACGTCGGAGCCCGGCGCATCGCGCAGCGCGAGCATTGCTTCTAGCAAATGGCGCGGCGCATCGGACGGCTCGTCGCGCATGCGCTCGCGCGAGCGCGCCATCATGCCGCGTATCGTGCGATGCACTTCGGCGAGCGCCCGGTCCGTGCGGCGGTCGCGCGGCAAACGCACATAGCGCCAGTACGGGAACGGCGCGTTCACGCGATGCATGAGCGTCGGGAAGATCTGCGCGAGCTGCTCCTGAATGACGCCGCGCTCCTGCTCGAGCGTGCGCGGGTCCTCGCCGAAGGCGAGCGCGCTCGTCACATCGACCGTGTAACGCTTGAGGTCGTCGGTCATCTCGACCACCTCGCCGCGCTCGGCCGCGCATTGCCAGCGGTCGTGCAGACGCGCCGTGATCGCCTGCAGCGTGGGATAGAACGCCCGGATGTGCGGGATGGAAAGCGCCTGCATGACGAGCCGGCGCTGCGGCTCCCACGCCGCGCCTTCAGCGGAAAACACGCCGTTGCAGCCAATTTCGGCGAGCACGGGTTCGAGCGACGCGTAACGCCGGTAGCGATGCGGACGCTCTCGCAATACGCTTTGGCTCAGCTCCGCGTCGCTCCAGACCGTGACCGGCATGCCGCAGATCTGGAAGCGATACGGCGTGCCGAGTTCCTGGGCCCACTGTTCGAGCACGCGATGCAGTTTGGGCGCATTCAGCTGATGCAGATTGCCGATGAACGCCAAGCCGCGCGGGCATGGCAGGTCGCGCACCTGGCGCAGGCGCTGGGTGGAGGATGCGGTGGCGTCCATGGCGCGACGGCGGGGTGGCGATGCTCAGTCGAGCGACATGCCCAGTTCGGCTGCCATGCGCGCGACGAGCGTTTGCAGGCGTGCGACTTCGTCGGCGAGACGCTGCTGTTCGGCGCGCACCGCCTCGAAATCCGCGAGCGAAACATTCTCGCCGGCCTCCTCGCGCGCCCCGGGCGCGATGGCCCCCGCGGCAACGAAACTCGCCGTGTTGACCTCGCCGCACAGCAGATGCATCCAGCGGCTTTCGCGCTCGCCCGGCGCGCGCGGCAGCTTCACGACGAGCGGCGGCTCGCGTTCGGCCAGCTCTTCGAGGAAGCCTTCGACCGACGAGACATCGGCGAATCCGTGCAGGCGCGACGAGTTCAGGCGCAATTCCGCCGCCGTCTGCGCGCCGCGCAGCAGCAGCACGGTGAGCAGCGCCACGGCTTGGCTCGGCACGCCGAGCACACGGTTCAGGTTGTGCTCGAAGCGCGGCACGCGGCTGCTGCTGCCTTCGAACACGAGGCTCAGCAGCTTGAGGTCTTCGATGGCGGCCAGCACTTCGGCTTCGCTCACGTTCATGACCGGCGTGCGCGCGGTCTTCTGGTTGCAGCCGAGCGTGAGCGCGTTGAGCGAGAGCGGATAGGTGTCGGGCACCGTGTGCTGCTTTTCGACCAGCACGCCGACGATACGCGCCTCGATCGGCGAGAGTGCGCGCAAGGCGCGCGGCGAGGAAGCATCGGCAGGAGAATTCATGGGCAGATCGGTCCGCTGTGTTTCAGTTGGAATCAGGCGTTCGATCATACGCGCGCCAGGCTTCCTGCAGAAGTCACCTGCCGTTCAGCCCGCGATCAGCTTGAGCCCCGCCGGCAGCGCCTCGCCGAACACCCGGCCCGTGTCCGCCGTGTCGAGCGCGACGACTTCGCGCACCATCGTGACCCACCCAGGCGGCGCGTTCGCCGACTCCATGCGGCGCACCACGGTCTCGCGCAACTCGGGGGGCAGGTCGCGCGAACGGTCGCCCGTCATGCGCGCGATTTGCGCGGCGGCGAACATCGCCGGTTCGATCTTCTTCCAGTCGAGCGCGAGAATCGCGTCGAGCCAGAGCGCGGCGGTTTGCGGCGGCACCACGCCGTGCGCGCTGCCGTAGAACGGCTGGCGCGCGCCGATGCGGCCCACGGCCCACCACGTCTGATGATTCTCGGAAGGCTTCTGGAGCCGCTGCAACAGCCGCTCGCCGATCTCGATCTTGCGCTCGGCCGCAATCTGTTCGAGCGACGCATAGAGCCGGATCATGTCCGGCACGCCCAGCTTCGCGGCGTCGAAGGGCAGCTTGTGGCGCTTCGAGCCGGCCGCCTCTTCGAGGTACGTCATCGCCGCCAGCACCTCGTCCTGCTGCGCCTCGTTCAGGCCGCCTGCCGCGCGCCGCCAGAGCGTCCACCACTCCGACCACACCTGGCCTTCGCCCACGAACTGGATGCCGTCGTCGAAGAGCGACCAGAGCTGCTCGACGCGCCATTCGTCCAGCGGATAGCCGAACCCCGGACGCAGGCAGAAGCCGGCGAGGTTCAGCCACAGGCGTTCGTGATCGGCGGAGCGCCGGCGCTTGCCCGCGCGTTCCCAGAGCGCGCCGAACAGCTCGCGCAGGAGCGGGCCGTCCCAGTTCTGGCGCGGCCCGAGCCGCTCTTCGAGATGCCCGCGCAAGCGTTTCACTTCCTTCGCGTCGACCTTGGCGGAGCGCGCGCCGAACACGCGCTCGATCGCCTCGATCGCTTCGTCGAGGCCCGCATGGCGCGACTCGCCACTTGCCGCGCCCACACCGCCCTCGTGCTCCGCGCGGCGCAGCGCGAATTCGAGCAGCCAGCGCTGCGAGGCGTCGTCGGTGGCGATGCAGTGCATCTCCAGCGTGCCGACCTCGGTGAGCGCGGTCGTGAGCTTGACGGGGCGCTCGCGCGCCGTCTTCGCATCGCCGCCTGCGGGCACCACGGTCGCGAGCGGCGGCAGGCGCACGAAGTCGCCCGCCGCGAGGTCGGCCAGTTCGCCGGGTTGCCACGCGGTGTCGGCCACCGTCGATGCGAGGTGGAACTGCACCGGCTGGCCCAGCTGCAACGCGAACGTGCGGTCGTCCAGATGCAGCTCGTGGCCCTCCTCCGTGCCGCGCGGCAGGACGCACACGCCGCGCGGCGCGGCATCGGCTGCCGCGCCTTCGTCGAGCACGAGAAAGTAGCTGCGCGGCGAGCCGCCGCCGATACGCGGCGCGTTGCCCGCGCGCGCGAGCGCATAGGCGACCGCGCCGCGCGCGACGGCCACGTCGGGCTGATCGTTCTGCAGTACGTTGAGCGGCACGCCGCGCCACGTGCCGAGCGTATCGGCCAGACGCTGCGCGAGCGAGCGGGCGCGGAACACGCCGCCGTTGAGCAGCAGCGCGTCGGGCATGGGCAGCGCGGTTTCCGGTTCAACGGCCGCGCCCGAAGAACCCAGCGCCTCGCGCGCCTGCGCCGCGAAGCGCTGCAAGAATGCCGCGATATGGCGCGTGATGGCCGGATCGGCGGCATAGGGCAAGCCGAACTCGACGATCGCCGCACGCGAGCGGCGCGGCTGGTCGCTGGCCGTGCCCATGGGGAAGAAACCGTCCACCACGATCTGCGCGACTTCCTCGCGGCCGAGCTGCGTGGTGCGCGCGCCGCCCACGAGCCGCGCGCCCGCGCCGAGCAGCGTGATCGGCACGGACTCGGGCGCGCTCGCATCGAGCAACTGCTCTTTCGCGACGCGGCAGCGCTCCACGAGCTGCGAAAGGCTCGCCGCGCTCAGGCGCGTTTGCGCGTTCGCGAGCCGGCTTTCGGCCAGATGCGCGAGCGCGAGATCCATGTTGTCGCCGCCGAGCATCAGATGATTGCCCACGCCAATGCGCGTGAGCTGCGGCTCGCCGCCCTCGAACTGCACCTTGATGAGCGTGAGGTCGGTCGTGCCGCCGCCCACGTCGCACACGAGCACGAGGCGCGACGCGCCCAGCTCCGCGTCGAGCGTCGCGCGATGGTGATACAGCCAGTCGTAGAACGCGGCCTGCGGTTCTTCGAGCAGGCGCAGCGCGGGCAATTTCGCCATGCGCGCCGCTTCGAGCGTGAGCGCGCGCGCGCCGTCGTCGAACGAGGCGGGCACGGTAAGCACCACGTCCTGATCTTCGAGCGGCGCGTGCGGGAAACGATGGTTCCATGCGGCGCGCACGTGCGCGAGATAGCTCGCGCTCGCGGTCACTGGCGAAACCTTGGCGACGTCGTCGGGCGCGCCCCACGGCAGGATCGGCGCGAGGCGGTCCACTGCCGCATGCGAGAGCCAGCTTTTCGCGCTCGCTACGAGCCGGCCGGGCACCTGCGCGCCGAGCGTGCGCGCGAGTCGGCCGATGACGGCGTCGTCACCGGGCGTCGGCGCGCGCCACGGCAAGCGCAGATCGCCTGCCGCAAGCTCGCCCGCCGCCGGGTGATAACGCGCGGAAGGCAGCATCTTTTCCGCGCCCACTTCGCCGAGGCCGGTGAGCTGCTCGACGTCGAACACGCGGACGGCGTCGCCGCCTGCCTCCACGTACGCCACGACGGTATTGCTCGTCCCCAGGTCGATGCCGACGACGTATGGCTTCATCGGGCTCAGTCGCCTGCTCCGCCACGCACGTCGAACTCGACCTTCCAGCGCTCGTTCGTGCCGCTCGGCATGGCTTCGAGCTCGAGCGTGCCCGCCTCCGTCACGCGCGCGTGCAGCTTCACGGGCACGACTTCGCCGGGCGTGCGGCCTTCGGTCGGCAGCGTGGCCTGGATTTCCTCCAGTTCCTGCAGCTCTTCGGGCGACCAGTAGTCGAGCATCGTGCCGACCTGATCCAGGCGCCGCACCGACGAGCCGAAGAAACGGAAGTGCACCGGCTCGCCCACGACGAGGCCGAACTCCTGCGGCGGCAGCGCCGCCTCCGTGCCCTCTTCCATGCCGAACGGCGCGACGCAGAGCGCCGACACGGGCGGCTCGAGCCCCGGCACCGCCGGCATCGCCGATTCGACGGCCACGTAGTACGCGCGCGCCGTGCCGCCGCGAATGCGCACGCCCTTGCCGCGCTTCACGTAGCCGTAATAGGCCGCGCCGCGTGCCACCGCGAGGTCGAGATCGGCGCCGCCGAGCAGGCGTGCGGGCGCCGCGCCCTCGGCCGCGAGCCAGCCGTCGAGGATATCGAGCACGCGTTGCGAGAGCAGCGCCGACTTGAACACGCCGCCGTTGAAAAGCACCGCCGTGGGATGGAGGAAGGTCGCGCCTGGGGGCGGCGCGCCAAAGCCTTCGAGTTCCGCGAGCGCCTGCACCTGGCGGCCGAGGAAGGCCGCGAGATGGCGCGTGACGCCCGCGTCCTGCGCATACGGCAGGCCAAGCTGCGTGAGGCCCACGCGCGTACGCACGGCGGGGCGCGCGGCGGCGTCCACCTGCGGGAAGAAGCCTTCGAGAATGATCTGCGTGAGTTCGGCGCGCGTGAGTTCCGTGCGGATCGAACCGCCGATCAGCTTCGAGCCGCGGCTCGGCACGACGATCGGCACCGTATCGACAGAGGCGTCGCTGAGCAGCGTTTCCTTGGCCGACCGGCACGCATAGGTCAGCGCGCGCAGCTGCCACGGATCGGCCTGCGTGCCCTGGGTCGCGAGCTTGCGCGCAACCACGTGCGCGAGCGCGAGGTCCATGTTGTCGCCGCCGAGCAGAATGTGCTCGCCCACGGCCACGCGGTGCAGTTCGAGATTGCCTTCGCGCTCGACCACGGCGATCAGCGAAAGGTCGGTCGTGCCGCCGCCCACGTCCACGACGAGGATGATGTCGCCGACCTTCACGTCCTTGCGCCACGCGCCGCCACAGGTCTGGATCCAGCTATAGAGGGCCGCCTGCGGCGCTTCCAGCTGGGTCATGTTGGCGTAGGCCGCCGCCTGCGCGGCCTCGGCCGTCAGCTCGCGCGCGGCCGGGTCGAACGAGGCCGGAATCGTGACGGTGATCTCCTGCTCGCCGAACGGCGCCTCGGGGTGCGCGTGGTCCCAGGCCTCGCGCAGGTGCGCGAGATAGCGCACCGAGCTTTCGAGCGGCGACACGCGCGCGACTTCGGGCGGCGCGTCGTTGGGCAGAATGGCCGCGCGGCGATCCACGCCGGGGTGGCACAACCAGCTCTTCGCGCTCGACACGAGGCGGATCGGCGTGCCCGCGCCACGGCTGCGCGCAAGCTCGCCGACGGCGTACTCGCGCGTGGTCGTCCACGGCAGCGTGAGGTCGCCCGGCGTCAGCTCGCCTTCATGCGGCAAATAGAGAAACGAGGGCAGCAGGTCGGGCGATTCCAGCGTGCCCGGCGCCGTCAGCTGGGTCACGTTGAGCACGCCCTGCTGGGTCTTTTCGCCATCGCTGGCGCTGAGGTCGACGTAGGACAGCGCGCAATGCGTCGTGCCCAGGTCGACGCCAATCGAATAACGCGGATCGCTCACAGCTCCACCTCCGCCGGCGCGATGATGCGCGCGTCGTGCGTCTTGACGAGTTGCGGCAGCTTGACCTCCTCGACGCGCCAGCCGCGATGCGTGAGGCTGCCGCTGAACGGCGCCTCGCCCACCACGTTGCCGGTGAGGCGTACGGCGGCGGCGTCGAAGCCGGCCGGCAGCGTCACGCGCGAGCCTTCGGACTCGCTGCGCACCGGGCGGATCGAGAAGTGGTCGCGCAGCGTGGCGCGGCAGCCTTCGTGGACGATGCGGGCGGCGGCGCCGATATCCGCATCGGCATAGCCGGCAATGTCTTCCTCGACGAAATCGACGAAGCGCGCGTTGCGTTGAAGCAGGCCGAGCAGCTGGAGCGCGGCGTCGGGCGTGGCTTCCTTGATGACGGTGGGCGCAGATGCGGGCGCAGGTGCCGGCTTCGCGACCGGCGCCGCGGCGGGCGCGGGCGCAGCGGCGGCGGGTGCAAGCCCGCCTTCACGCAGACGGCGCACGTTGGCGGCGAGCTCGCCGTCGCCGAGGATCGCGAAAAACGATCCCAGCGCGACCGAAAGGCGGCCGAAGAAAGACAGATTCGATTCGGGCATGTAGACGACTCCAATATCGCTTGAGGGCTCGCAGACAAGGCGAGCCGACCTGCCGGGCTCGCAGCGAGGCCCGATCGATGCCTGGAAGGAGGCGGCCGGCAGGGGAAACTCGAGCCCGGCATGGGCTCAAAACCCGTATTTTGCCTTGTCGCGGGCGCAAGCCGGTCAAAATGCGGATTTGGCGAGGGATTGGCGGGCCCGGCGGCGGGCGCGGGGCGTTGTCGGGCGCGGCCGAGCCTCGGCGGTTAGCGGTTGAGCGCTGCGGCCCTAAAAAGGCATACCAAGGCAGTTGAAATGGGGAGCGAATTCGACGACAGGCGGCGTGGCAAACGCTCAAGGCCTGCGCCGCCGCCGTGATTCGCCATCAAGCCCCGGCGCGTTCAGGGGAAGATGGGCGTCGTCGCTTCCGCGCCTTCCACGTCGGCGCGCGGCACATGCTGCGCGATGTTCGCCTCGATCTCCGCTTCGCGCGAGCCGGGGACATCGGCCATGACCAGCAACTGGCCGTCCTCGATCGGCCCGTTAAAGCGCGTGAGCCGCGTGTTCGGTTCGTCCACGCCGATCATGCCGGCCACCCACGCGCCGAATATCGCGCCCGCGAGGGTCAGTGCGACGACCACGCCGCCCGTGATATCGAAGTTCTCAGGCGGAAACATCAGCGCGACGAGACCGACGATCGCGCCGGTCGCCGCGCCGAACATCACGCCGCGCTCCAGTGCATGCACGACGTCGCTGCGCTGCAGCAGCGAGGCCTCTGGCAAGCGTTCGAGCCCCACGCTGTGATTGGCGAGCACATGGATATGACGCCACGTGATGCGCGCGCGCAGCAGATCGTCGACGATCGCCTGCGCCGTGGTGGTGTCGGGAGCGAGGAAATAGAGGCGTCTCATGATGCCCTCCTTCCGTCATGCGGCGAGCCGCTTGCAACCGGCCCGCTGCCGCATGACTACGATGCGATTCCGATCATCCTACGCCTGAGTTCCCGTCAGCGCGACAGCTGGCAAGAGCTTGCGCCACAACCGGGACGCCTAGATCTCGACGCGCGCTCCGACCTCGATCACACGATTGGCCGGTAGCTTGAAGAACGCGGCGATATTCCCGACGTTGTGCAGCATCACCGCGAACAGACGTTCACGCCAGAGCGACATGCCGTGGCCGCGCTTCGGCACCACCACGGCGCGGCTGAGGAACCACGACGTCTCGTCGAGATCGAACGTCAGATCCGCAGACTTGTAGGCGGCGAGCGTGCAAGGCAAGTCCACCTCGTCCTTGAATCCGTAATTGACGGCGACGCAGTAGCAGCCCGGGCAGAGCAGTTCGACCATCACGCGCTCGCTCTCGGCCACCCATGGCACGCTCTTCGTCTTCACGCTCAGGAATACTACGCGTTCGTGCAGCACCCGGTTGTGCCGCAGGTTGTTGACGAGCGCGTGCGGTACGGCGTCGGCGTTCGGCGTGAGGAAGATCGCCGTGCCGCCCACGCGCACCGGCGAGCTCTCTAGCAGCGTCGTGAGATAGGGCTTGAGGGGCTTCTTCCCGGCGCGCACGCGCGCTTCGGCCGCCATCATTTCCCAGCCCTTGCCCCATGTCGCCATGACCGTGAACATCAGTGCGCCGATCACGAGCGGGAACCAGCCGCCATCCACGATCTTGAGCAGGTTGGCCGAGAAGAACATGGCATCGATCACGAAAAAGAACGCCGTGGCGAACACGCACAGCAGCCAGTTGTAGTGCCACGCGTAACGCACGACGAAGAACGTGAGGAACGTCGTGATGAGCATCGTGCCGGTCACGGCGATGCCGTAAGCGGAGCCGAGCGCCGTCGACGAACGGAAGCCCACCACCGCCGCGACCACGGCGACGAGCAGGATCCAGTTGATGCCGGGCACGTAGATCTGCCCGATTTCGCGCTCCGAGGTATGCACGATATTCATGCGCGGCAGGAAGGAGAGCTGCATGGCCTGCATCGCCATGGAATACGTGCCCGAAATCACGGCCTGCGAGGCGATGACGGTGGCGACGGTCGCAAGCACGATCATCGGCACGATGGACCATTGCGGGAAGAGCCGGTAGAACGGGTTCTGCACGGCGCCCGGGTTGGCCAGCAGCAGCGCGCCCTGCCCGAGGTAGTTGAGTGCGAGCGCGGGAAACACCATGCCGAACCACGTCAGGCGAATAGGCCGCTTGCCGAAGTGGCCCATGTCGGCATAGAGCGCTTCGGCGCCCGTAAGCGAGAGCACGACCGCACCCAGCGCGACGAAGGCGAGCCAGCGGTGATGCAGGCAAAACGCGATGCCCTCGCGCGGATCGAGCGCGAACAGCACGGCCGGCGCGGAGGCGATGTTGGCCACGCCCGCCACGGCGATCACGACGAACCACAGCACCATCACCGGACCGAACACGGCGCCGATGCCGCCCGTGCCGTGCTTTTGCGTGACGAACAGCACGATGAGCGCCGTAAGCGTCACCGGAATCACATAGGTTTTGAGGGCAGGCTCGGCCACTTCGAGACCTTCCACGGCGCTCAGCACCGAGATGGCCGGCGTAATCACGCTGTCACCGAAGAAGAGCGCCGCGCCCATCACGCCGATCACGAGCAGCGCGGCACGCAGATGCGGCCGCGACGCCACCGAGGAAGCCGCGAGCGCGAGCAACGCCATGATGCCGCCCTCGCCGTGATTGTTCGCGCGCAGGATGAGCGCGACGTACTTGAGCGAGACGACGATCATGAGCGACCAGAAGATCAGCGAGACGATACCTACGATATTGAAAGCATTGACCGCAAGGCCGTTGCTGGGATCGAACACCGTGGCGAGCGTGTAGAGCGGGCTCGTGCCGATGTCCCCGTAGACCACGCCGAGCGCGGCCAGCGCGAGCGCGGGAAGCGCCGGGCGATGCGGGCCGGAGTCGCCAAGGTGCCCGTGCGCCGCGGATGCGGATTGTCCCATGTCTCCCTCCTGGTGCTGCCGCATGCGGGCCGGGGGGCCGCGCGGCCTTGTCGCTTCGTGTTGGCGAGGCTGCCTCGTTGGGCGCATTAGTCGAAGTATAGGAACTTGGCGCGAAAATGCGCCTGGCGTGGCACGCGACGGCAACAGCGCCGTGCCTTCGCAAAACTGTCATAGTCGAACGTATTTTTCTGAACATTCGCCCGATCAATCATGCCGCCTGTTCCGCGTACAAGGACATGGAGTTGCACAATGCGAACCCGCCTCACGTTCCTCTGCGCCGCGCTGGCGCTCGCTGCCTGCGCGACGCAGCCCCATTCAGCGCAACAGGACGCCGGAACGCTTTCTGCGCAACCCGCGGCCTTCGCGCAAGCGGGCGCCGCCGCACAAGGACGTCCGGTGAAAGTCATGATCGTGACGATGTTCGCGCCTGAAGCGAAGACGTGGCTCGAGCGCCTCGGTCCCTGGGAGTCCGTGACAATTGCGGGCCTCGCGCCCGACTACCCCAAAGTGCAATGCAATGCCGACGACGTCTGCGTGATGACGACCGGCATGGGCCACGCGAACGCCGCCGCCTCGACCATGGCTCTCGCCTTCGCGCCGCAATTCGACCTGCGCAAGACCTACTTTCTGATCGCAGGCATCGCGGGTGTGAACCCCGGGCATGGCACGATTGGCTCGGCGGCCTGGTCGGACTGGCTCGTCGATTTCGGCCTGCAGTGGGAGATCGACAGCGATGGCCGCCCGCGCGGCTGGCGCACCGGCTATCTCGGCATCAATACGAAAAACCCCAGCGACAAGCCCGCGCTCGACTACCACACCGAAGTGTTCCGCCTGAATCCGAGGCTCACCTCTGCCGCCTGGGCGATCTCGCGCGACGTGAAGCTCGCCGATAGCCCGCAGGCCCAGGCCGCGCGCGCGAAATATGCTTACGCTCCCGCCAACCGGCCGCCCACGGTGATCCGCTGCGATTCGGTCGCCGACGATACCTGGTGGTCGGGCAAGGCGCTCGGCGCGAGGGCGAGCGAGTTCACGCGCCAACTGACCGGCGGGCAAGGCGTGTACTGCATGACGCAGCAGGAGGACAACGCCACGTTCGAAGCACTCAGCCGCGCGGCGCGTGCGCAGCGCGTGGACCTCGATCGCGTGGCCGTGCTGCGCGCGGGCTCGGACTTCGATCGTCCGTATGCGGGCGAATCGAACGCGGCGAATCTGCTGAATTATGCGGGCCAGGGTGGCTTCGCGCCCGCATTGGAGAACCTCTATCGCGCGGGTCGCCCGCTCGTGCAGACCATCGTCTCGCACTGGAGCGAATGGCAGAACGGCATTCCTGAAAATGCGTCTGCAGCATCGCCTCGCTAGCCGCATCACACCCTGTCCCCGCTTTGTCCAGATGCGGCGAAGCATCCTTGTGAGGAATACAGACGATCGGTGCGTGCCGCTACCCGGCATGCATCGCCAATTCGCAAAGCAATTACAGCGCACGATCGTTCATACGCATTGCGCATCGGAACGCGCGATTTCCGCTACTGAAATCCTCCTTTGACCGGATAGCTTTATCGCGGCATCTATGCCAGATTAGGTCTCACTCGTTTCGAGCGCAGCGCAGGGGTCGCAAGGCGATGCGCCATGATTCCACGGGGGACAGCATGCACGGTTACTTCCCTCTGCTTCATGCCGTCACGCACATCATGTTCGCGAGCGTGCACGCGTGTGCGCCTTCGCGAGTGCGCGCGTCATGAATGCCGCCAGCATCGTCGTGCTTGGCGCGGGGCCAGCGGGCGCAGCCGTTGCGCGCGCGCTCGCGGGGCTCGATTATCGCGTGCAGGTGGTGAGCGACTGGCGCCGCTTCGACGCTGCCGAAGCCTTATCGGCACGCGCGATCGAAGCGCTGCGCCGCGCGGGCCTGCATCGCGCAGCCAGTTGCGGCGAAGGACCGTGCGTGCGCACCACGCTCTGGAACGGCGCGCTGCAAACGCTCGACGCAGAATTTCTCGTGGACCGGCGCGTGTTCGATGCGGCCCTGCGCGAGGACCTGTGCAGCGCGGGCGTGGACATGATCGAAGCGAACGTGCGCTCGCTGCATTCCTCGTCCGCGGGCCACGATCTCATGATCGAAACCGCCGACGGACCGCTCACGTTACGCGCGGACTTTCTGGTCGAAGCGCGCGGGCGGCTCGCGCCGCTCTTGCGCGACGCCACGCGCGGCCCGCAAACCGTGAGCCTGCTGAACGTCTGGAAGGGCCGTGCCGGCGCAGCAGCCACGGCGGTAGAAAGCCTGCCTGGCGGATGGGCATGGATGGCGCGCCTGGGTGACGGGCGCTGCTACTGGCAATTGACGCTGGACGTCACAAACCCCGAACTGCCGCAGCGCGATGAACTGCTCGCGTTTTGCGAGCGCATGCGGCGTTCGCCGCTTGCCAGCGACTTCTTCGCGGGCGACGCCGCGACCGACGCGCGCCTCTACGCGCGCAGCAGCACTGCCACGCTATGCGGCCGTACGGGCGGGCACAACTGGCTGCGCGTGGGCGACGCCGCCATGGCCGTCGATCCGCTCGCGGGCAATGGCGTGTTCCAGTCGCTCACCTCCGCGTTGCAGGCACCGGCGGTGATCCATACGCTGCTCGCGCGGCCCGAGCGTGCGCCGCTCGCGCTGCGCTTTCATCAGCAGCGCATCGAGCAGTTGTTCATGCGCTTCGCGCGCACCGGGCGCGATGTCTATGCGCTCGAACAGCGGTGGACGACGCAGTCATTCTGGCAAACGCGTGGTGCGTGGCCCGACGACCGGCCCGCTCATGTGAGTGCCGATTTCAACGAGTTGAATGTGGGGCGTGCGCCCGTGATCGATGGCGGCATGATTGCCGAAGTGGATGTGGTTGCTAGCCCGGACCAGCCGCTTGGGATCTGGCATCTTTGTGATGCTGCGCTTGCGCCTGTGGTTGAAGCGCTGCGGCGCGAGCCCGCTGAGCAGGTGCTCAAGTCGCTTGATGCCGATCAGGCCAGGATGATTCGGCATTGGCTTGCCATGCAGGATTATCCTTAGCTTTTTTGGTTTTTTCGCCTTTTTCTGTTTTGTCTTTCCTTGTTTTCGCGTCGGTATGCTAGCGTTGCCCAGGCATACCGACGCGAAAACAAGAAAAGGCCAAAACACTCAGAGCACAACAAAAAAACTCCATCGCACTCCTGCGCAAGTGAGCCGTGCGCACGACCAGTTCGGGCTCGATACAAAACGCATCCAGGCGTGGCGCGACGCGTGAAGCCGCTGAGGCACGCTGGGAGGCGTACGCGCCGGACAATCAGCGAACGACCATCGCGGTATCAAGTTTCGGCGTAAAATGCGCGTTCGCCGCGAGGTACCGGCGTAGAAGCCTCACGCCAGCGATGCACGTCGATCTACTTACCATCTACTTCCTCCTGATCGGGACCCTGCTAGCCAGCTCCCTGATGACGCTCTGGGAGCATCGTACGCATCCCGCGCGCAGCAAGGCATTGCGGATACTGGCCGGGGGCTACGCCACCCTCGCGGCCGGCTGCGCCGCGGTGCTCGTGCGCGCCGATCTGCCCGGCGTATGGGGCGCCGCCCTGAGCAACCTCGTCATGATGGCCGGCTATCTGCTGGTCCTGCATGGCGTCGCGACGCTGAACGGGCGGCACTACCGGGCGGCCTCGTTCGCCCTGCTCGCGTTGATCGCGCTGACATGGGCCACATGGGGCGCACGGCATCCGCAGGCCATGTGGTACTACGCGAGCGCGTTTCCCATTGCGCTGGTGAGCGCCATGACCTCGCGCGAGCTGCTGCGCGGCGACGGCATGAAAGGCGGGCAATCGCGCCACGTCGCGACGTTCGTCACGGGAGTCCACGCGCTCTTCTACGTGTTCAGGAGCTTTGTTCTGCCGTTGCTGGGCAGCCGCTATGGGGACGGCTTCGTCGCGCTCGTCAGCAAGATCACGATGTACGAAGGCGTGCTGTATTCGATCATTCTGCCCATGGCCCTGATCAAGCTGGTACGCGAGGAAACGCATGGGCAGCTGTTGCGCGAGTCCCGGACGGACTACCTGACCCGCCTTGGCAACCGCCGCTGGTTCTTCGAAGAAGGCGAGCGCGTGATGAGCGAGGTCGGGACGCGTCAGCCGCCCGCGGCACGCCAGCCGGTTTCGCTGCTCGCCTTCGATCTCGACCACTTCAAGACCATCAACGATCGCTACGGCCACAAGGCCGGCGACGAAGTCCTCAAGACGTTCGCGGACATTGCCCGCAGCGCCATGGGACCCGAGGCGACCCTCGCGCGCATAGGCGGCGAAGAGTTCGCCGCCCTGTTGCCGGGCCATGACCGCGTGCGCGCCAAAGCGGTGGGCGAAGCGATCGCGAGTCGTTTCGCTCAAACTCCCTTGAACAAGGTCGATGGCGTCGCCATACGCGCCACGGTGAGCATCGGCCTCGCGCAGCACGGTCACGAAGCGTCCACGCTCTCCGACCTGCTGGCCGCCGCCGACGCCGCGCTCTACAGCGCGAAAGCGCTGGGCGGCAACCGGCTCGAAACGCTGGCTCTTTAACGCTTCACGCCACGTCCGGCCTTCCAGTCAGCTATTTGTAGGCTACGCGCATTCTTTTTGCTACCCCCTCTTGGGCCCGCCCTATCCGGTCGCGGGTGCAATCGCGTCAAGCGGTAAGGGGGGCACAATGGCAACGATCGATATCCGGATCCGGGTGGCAATTTCCGCCGGACTGATTTTCCTGCTCGCGGCTTGCGGCGGCGGAGGAGGCGGCGGCGGCTCGAGCACCACCACGAGCACGCCGGCGGGCGGCGTCAAGCTGCAGGTCGTCTCGTTCGGCGATAGCCTTTCTGACGTCGGGACCTACGCGCCGCTTGCGGGCGCCGTGGGCGGCGGGCGCTTCACGACCAACCCCGGTCAGGTCTGGTCCCAGGACGTCGCGCAATATTATGGGGACACCCTGAACGCCGCGTACACGGTCGGCCTCGATCACAAGCTGAGTGCGCAAGGCGGCTTCGGCTACGCAGAGGGCGGCTCGACGGTCGCCACGCCGGCCAACCAGTACGACTTCCTCTCGAACGTGATCGGCAACATCGAGATGCCGCTCAATCAGCAGGTGTCGAGCTATCTCTCCGCTCACGGCACCTTCAACTCGGGCCAGCTCGTGCTGGTCTGGGCAGGCGCGAACGACGTCTTGCGCGCCGGCAACCCGCCGACGGCCAACACGGTCGTGCAGACTGCCGCCACGACGCTCGCACAAATCGTCGGGCAGATCGTGCAGGCCGGCGCCACACATGTCGTGGTGATCAACGTGCCGAACGTCGGTCTCTCGCCCAAGGGCATCACCTCGGCCGACGGCGGCGCGAACCTGACCCAGCTCTCGCAGCTCTTCAACTCGACATTGAACGGCGCGTTGCAGACGGATGGCCTGCAAGGCAAGGTCATCGAAGTCGATTCCTATACCTGGATCACGCAGCTCGTCGCGAACTTCCAGGCGAGCGGATTTACCGTGTCCAACACGGCCCAGGCGTGCGACCCTTCGAGAACGCCGGACAACACCTCGCTGCTCTGCTCGCCCGCCACCTACGTCTCGGCCAATGCCGACCAGACCTATATGTTCGCCGACGACCTCCACCCGACCACGCACACGCATGCGCTGTTCGCGCAGTTCGTCGAGCATCAGATCGCGGCGAGCGGTCTGGGTCATTGACTGCTGTGCTGAAGCGGCCGCGCCGGCTGGCAATCGAGGCTGGCGTCCCCGGTTTCCGCGAATATGTGCTGCGACCGCACGTGATCCTGTATGCCCACTCCGAGACGCGCGCCGTGGTCCTCTCGATTCGTCACCAGCGCGAACTTGGCTGTGCACCGCCGAGTGATTGATGGCGCTCGCATCCCTGCGGGACAAAGACAAAACCCACCCCGATTGTCGCCCCCAGTTGAACGCAGCATCGCGTTCCAGCCACTTTATCCACGCACGCGCCGACCGCATACTTCGTGACGTAGCCTCCACCGACCCGTCAACGCCATGCTAAACAGGGACGCCATTCGCTCCGGTGCGTTTCTCGAGAGTTTCAGCCATCTCCCGCCGGAAATTCTCTGGACGCAAGCCCAGATCGCCCAGTCGCTCGCCGATACGATGGCGAAGCGCCCTGCCGGCGAGGAGGTCTGGGTGTTCGGCTACGGTTCGCTCATGTGGAATCCGCTCTCGCACTTCGACCGGCGCGCGAGCGCCACGCTGCACGGCTGGCGCCGGAGCTTTTGCATACGTCTGTTCGGCGGGCGCGGCACGCCGCAGTGCCCCGGCCGCATGCTCGCGCTGGAGCGCGGCGGCCATACGCAAGGCGTGGTGCTGCGGCTCGATGCCGCCACGCTCGACGAAGAGCTGCACATTCTCTGGACCCGCGAGATGCTGACGGGCGCCTACACGCCCGCCTGGACCGCGGTGACGCTCACGACGGGCGAGACGCGGCACGCCCTCGCCTTCGTGGCGAACACCTGCCCGCGACAATACGAAGCTGATTCGAGCCCCGCGACCGTCGCGCGAGCGATTGCCCAAGCACATGGGCCGCTCGGCAGCAACGCGGAATATGTGTTTCAGCTCAGGCGGGCGCTCGCGGATTGCGCGATGACGGACGCCTACGTCGAGGAAGTGGCGCAAGCCCTCGAACGTTTCGAAACGACGTCTTAAGCGAGCCGCGCGAGACCGGTCACCATCTGAACGACGCCCAACGCGGCAATCGCCACGGCGGAAAAAAGGGAGATGCCTCGCGTGAACGCGAGCGGCAGCTTCGTACGCAACGCAGATGTCACGCCGCTCAGGAACAGCCACCACACGGCCGAACCCGCGAACACGCCCGTCACCATAGTCACCATCAGCGCCACTGAAAACCCTCCCGGCGCGCCCTGCTCGCCTGGCATGGCCGGCAAGGGCCCGAGCGCGGCAAACGCGGCGATGAATGAAAAGATGGTCAGGGGGTTCGAGAGCGTCAGGGCAAAGGTCGTGAGGAAATCCCGCGTGACGGGCCTGCGCTGCGTCTCCTGTACCGCAGCCGGTGCGGTGGGCGACTCGCGCGCGATGGTCCACGCCATCCACACCAGAAATGCCCCGCCCGCCGCCTTCAACACCACCGTCAGCATCGGCAGCGCCGTTACGATGCCGGCCACGCCGAGCGCGCCGAGCAATCCATAAAACGCATCGGCGCACGCAGCGCCGATGCCCGTTGCGAAGCCGGAGTAAAAACCGCGGCTCAAGCTGCGCTGGATGCACAGCATGCCGATGGCGCCGACGGGTGCGGCGATGCAAAAACCCATCGCCACGGCTTTGACGAACAACATGTCCCCTCTCCCGCAATGCGTGTTCTACAGGGAGCTATCGTAGACGGCGCAGAGTATCCGCAGAAGTCGGGATTTAAGGGAAAATTGGCCTTTCACCTTAAACATTTCGCCATCATGGACGATCTGGACTGGAAAGTACTGGCGCTGCTGCAGGAAAACGGCCGCATGACCTACACCGAGGTTGCGCGCCAGGTGCATCTCTCCGTGCCGGCAGTCACGGAGCGCGTGAGACGTCTCGAAGAGGCCGGCGTGATCGAAGGCTACACGGCGCGCGTGAATCCGGCCGCCGCCGGCTATCCGATCTCGGCCCTGATCGGCATTACCGTGCCCCAATCCGCGAAAACGAAGTTTCTCAAGCTGCTGGGCACGATTGCCGAAGTGCTCGAATGCCATCACGTGACTGGCGCGGACTCCTATGTCATTCGCCTCGTTGCGACGAGCGTGGCCGATCTGGAACGTCTGATCCAGCGCATCAACCTCTACGGCGAGACGCGCACGTCCATAGTCATGTCCACGCCCCTCGCCGCGCGTGCGCTCGCGAAGCCTCAGGTCAGCGCGGCCGGGTCGCGCGGCAAGGTCTAGCCGCGACGACCCGGGTCGTCAGAGCGAACGCTCGATCGCCTGCCCCAGCAACTCCACGCCGAGATCGATCTCCTGCTCGCTCACGGTCAGCGGCGGTGCAATGCGGAACACGCCGCCCATGCCCGGCAACTGCACGATGTTCATGCTGAGCCCGAGCTTCATGCACTCGCGCGTGATCTTCGCGCCAAGGCCATCGGCGGGCTCCTTCGTGCGGCGGTCCTTGACGATCTCGAGGCCGAGCAGCAGCCCGCGCCCGCGAATGTCGCCGATGCATTCGAAGCGCTCCATCAGGTCCAGCAGCCCGCGCCGCAAGCGCTCGCCCATGATGTTTGCGCGCGCAACGAGTCCGTCGCGCGCCACCACGTCCAGCACCCGCAGGCCGACTGCAGCGGGAAGCGGATCGGACACATGCGTCGTGTAGAACAGGAAGCCCCGTTCGTGCGCGGCTTCCTCGATCTGTGCGGACGTGACCACGGCCGCGAGCGGCAGGCCGGCGCCCAGCGTTTTCGACAGCGTGAGAATGTCGGGCGTCACGCCGTCGTGCTCGCACGCGAACATCATCCCGGTGCGCCCAACGCCCGTTTGCGCCTCGTCCAGAATCAGCAGCATGCCGCGCTCTTCGCATTTGCGCTTGAGCGCCGCCATATAGCCGGGCGGCAGTTCGATGATGCCGCCCGAACTGAGGATCGGCTCTGCGATGAAGGCGGCGAGATTGCCGCTCGACTGGCGGTCGATAAGATCGAACGCGTAGTCGAGTTCCGCGAGGTAATCGTATTGGCCGTTGCGCTCGAAGCGCGGCCGGTAGGTGAACGGCGCGGGAATCGCATACGAGCCCACCGCGGCGGGACCCACGCCCTTGCGCCCTGCGCTATAGGTGGCCGACGCCGCGCCGCCCGTCATGCCGTGCCACGACTGCGCAAAGCCCACGATTTCGAATTTGCCCGTGACGAGCTTCGCCATGCGGATGGCGGCCTCGTTCGACTCCGCGCCCGTGCTCAGCAGCAGCGCCCGGTCGAGCCCTGCGGGCGTGACGTCGGCGAGACGCGTAGCCAGTTCGACCACGGGCCGCGAGAGCATGCCGCTGAACAAGTGGTCCAGTTTGCCCGCGTATTCGTTGATGACCGCAACGATCTCGGGGTGGCTGTGACCGAGCACAGCGCTCATCTGCCCCGAAGTGAAGTCGAGGATCGGGCGGTCGTCGGCGTCGTAGACGAAGCTGCCCTGGGCGCGTTCGATGATCATCGGCTCGAACGTGCCGCCATAGCGGATCAGGTGCTGCCTCGCGTTGCGCCAAAACTGTTCGTCGTCGTTCCTGGACACGGGCTTCTCCTCGTCGGGTTGCGGGTTTTGCGGGTTTTCCTTGCAGTCTAGTCGCCACTCTGGTTTTATAGAATCGAATAGTTCTTATGCGAGCTAGAAGAGAGGCTAATATCGTGAGCCGTCCGCTGGAAATCGATCTGCTGCGTTCGTTCGCGGTCATTGCCGAGGTGCGCTCGCTAAGCCGCGCGGCCGAACGCGTGGGCCGCACCCAGTCGGCGCTGAGCCAGCAGATCAAGCGGCTCGAGGAGATCGTCGATCAGCCGCTGTTTCAGCGCACCGGCCGCGGCGTCGCGCTGACGAGCCCCGGCGAGCGCCTGCTCGTGCACGCCCAGCGCATCCTGCGCCTGCATGACGAGGCCATGGCCGACCTGTGCGGCACGGGCTTGTCGGGCACCCTGCGCTTCGGTTGCCCGGACGACTATGCCGCCGTGTTCCTGCCCTCGTTGCTGCGCCGGTTTTCGGGCCAGCATCCGAATGCGCTCGTGGAAGTCGTGTGCGTGCCGACACCGCGCCTTCTCGAACGACTCGACAAGCGTGCGGTCGATCTCGCCATGGTGTCGCTGCCTTTGTCCGCCGCTGGGTCTGCAAACGCAAGCGGCCCGCACGACGAGATCATTCGCCGCGAGCAACTGGTCTGGATCGGCTCGCCCGGACTCGAGTCCGCGCACTTCGATCCGTTGCCGCTCGCGCTCTCCGATCCGGACACGCTCGACCACATTGCGGCCTGCGAAGCATTGGAGCGCATGGGCAGAGCCTACCGCGTCGCGTATGCGAGCAGCAGCCTCGCCGGTCTCACCGCGCTGGTGCGTTCGGGCCAGGCCTTCGCCGTCATGACGCAAACGGCCGTACCGGCGGACCTGGCGATTCTCAATGGCGATCCCGCGCTGCCGCCCTTGCCGGCCGTGGGCATCACGATCAAGTTCGGGCGCAAGCGGCCATCGCTCCTCACGGCGGCGTTCGCCGAGCACATTCGGCTCACGTTACCGCTGTTGTGAGCGCACGGCGGCGCGTCACAGCAACGCTCATGGCGATCTCGGCCGATTTGCGATGTCATGAAGGTTCACTGCATGCGGAGTATCGGCCTGAAAAAGGCATGCAGTTCCGCGTAAGCGTCCAGCGGCAGAACCTGTGCGACGTATTGGTCCGGACGGACGATCACGAGCGCGCCACGCCCGCGGTCAATGCCGCGCGCGTCGAAAATATCGGCCGACGTGTCGCTCGTAAATGCTTTCTCGTAATCGACGAGACCGTAGCGCCCCTTTTTCGGCCGCAGGAGATCGGGCAGCGACTCCATGCGCACTTCGCGATGTGGCTGCTGCAATACGGCGCGCAGATCGAGCACGCTGTCGATATCGGCGCCCTCGGGGGTCACGAGCCGGAGCACCGAATCGGGCGCCGAGAACAGATGCTCGCACAGCGCATCAAGCGCTTTCCCCTGTGCGTCCGCGAACGCGTAGAGTCGCCAGCGGCCGTCGGCGCGCGCGGCATGGCCGAGATGGACAGGCTTCGCGTCCGCTAGGCGAATCACGGGTGCCGAGTGAAAGCGCGTGCCGATCACGAAGCCGCTGGCGAGCGCTTGATGCGTGGCCTCGCCCGTGAGCGTGCCGGCGCGGTAGCGCGTCGCGACGCCCGCCGTATATCGGCCCGCGCGCACGAAATACGCCTGCAATTCGGCGGGATCGACGCCTCCCGCTTCCGGCCGGTTCGGGTCCTTCGGCGGCGCGGCCATCATCGTCGACCACTCCTTGTCGAAATCGATCAGCTCCTGCGCGATGGGCTGGCGCTCGGCGGAATAGGTGCGCAGCAGATCCGCGTCGCTGCGCCCTTCCAGTACCGCGCCGAGCTTCCAGCCAAGATTGAAGCCGTCCTGCATCGACACATTCATGCCCTGACCGGCCTTCGCGCTATGCGTGTGACAGGCGTCGCCGGCGATGAACACACGCGGCTCGCGTGACGTTGCGTCGGCCGCGACCGCGTCGTCGAAGCGGTCGGTCAAGCGCTGCCCCACTTCATACACCGAGAACCATGCGACCTCCTTCACCTCCAGCGTGTAGGGCTGCAGAATCCGTTGCGCGGTTTCGATGATGCGATCGACCGAGGTCTGCTTGATGCTATCGCGATTCTCCGGCGTCACCTCGCCGAGATCGACATAAAAGCGCACGAGATAGCCACCCTCGCGCGGAATGATGAGCAGATTGCCCTCGCTCGCCGACTGAATGGCGGCTTTGAGCCGGATGTCCGGAAAGTCGGTGACAGCGAGCGCGTCCATCACGCCCCACGCATGATTGGCGGCGTCGCCGCGCAGCGTTTGCCCGATGGCCGCACGCACGCGGCTGCGCGCGCCGTCGCAGCCCACCACGTAGCGAGCGCGCATGACGATTGTCTCGCCCTCCCGCGCTTCGTCCGTGCAGCGTAGCGTGACGCGCACGGGATAGTCGCCCTCGTCTTCGCGCACGAGATCGACAACTTCGAGCCCATAGTCGGGTTCGAGTCGATGCGAGGAGCACCGCATCACATCGAGCAGATAGTCCTGAATGCGCGCCTGATTCACGATGACGTGCGGAAACTCAGACAACCCGGTTTCGGTATCCTGCACACGTCCGGTACGCTTGATCGCACCCCGTTCAAGCGCGTCCGGCCGCCAGAACACCGTTTCATTGACCCAGTAGGCCTCGCGCAGCAGGCGATCGCTGAGCCCGAACGCTTCGAACATTTCGACGGTCCGACACGCTACGCCGTCTGCCTGCCCCATCTGCAACGGCCCGTTGCGGCGCTCGACCACGCGCGTCCTGATCGTCGGGAATTGCGAAAGCTGCGCCGCGAGCACGAGTCCCGCGGGACCGCTACCGACAATCAGCACGTCGACCGCCTCGGGTGACTGGCTGTAAGGGGCGCCTTCGGCGGCTGGTTCGATCGTCGGGTCGCCAGCGCGGAAACCGTTAAGATGGAACTGCATGTTGTCTTCCTCTATTCGGTGCGTATCGTTGTGACGGAAAATATGGTCCGTACGCCAACTGTTTGAAACTGATTCGGGAAGCGGGCACGTATCAAACGGCCCGGCCGAATTAAAAAGTGGTACGGAGGCCGACTCGGGCAATCGCCTGAGAGGCGCTGCTCGAGGAACCGGTCGGGTCCATGATGCCGTTGATGGCCGCCTGGGCGCCCGAGTTCGCACGCTGGTAGACGCCTTCGGCGTACACCATCGTTCGCTTCGACAACGAGTAGTTCAGCGTTGCGCCAAGCTGGCTGGCATGGTTGTTGTCGAGAACATCGTTGCCCTTCATGTACATGTAGCTCGCCCCGAAAGACCAGGCGGGCGTGATCTGCCAGTTCGCGGCGACCTGCCCCGCGTAGGCCCCGGCACCCGTGAACGAATTGCGCACGGTCACGAAATCCGCAGCGGTATAGACCGGGCCGAAAGCGTAGTGAGCGCCGACGCCCCAGTTCCAGACCGGGATTTGCGGCGAACCACTGGCCGACCCCGGATACTTCTTCTGTGTGTACGCCGCTCCGACGCCAAACGGTCCATTCGCGTAGTTGAGGCCAAAGCTCATCGCGGAGTTGGATCCGAACGAACCTGCAACCCCACCCGGCGAGTAGAGTGCGCCAACCGACAAGCCGGCGAATATGGGCGACTCGTATTTGATGGAGTTCGAAGTGGGAATGCCGCTGGTTCTGCTCCAGTCGAACCAGCCCGTCGGGTTTTGGGGAATACCGAGCTTCTGGAACGGGCCAGCGGCGAAGTTGTACAGTCCACCGGAGAACACGGGCGGTGCATTCCCTGCCTCTGTCAGCGACGTGTACATGAAATCGTAGACGTTACCGAGAGTCAGCTTGCCGAGCTGTGCGTTGTCGAGCCCGACCCAGGCATTCCGGCCAAACAGACCCTGCTGCAGCATTGCACCCGTCCCGAGCTGAAACTGGTTTTCCAGCTTGAAGATCACTTTCGTACCGCCACCCAGGTCTTCGGCGCCCGTGATCCCGAAGAGATTGGGGTTGAATATCCCGTCATCGAACCTGGTCACTGAGTGACCGCCCTGGTTCGACACGTACGAGATGCCGCCGTCGATCAGGCCGTACATCGTGACGTTGCTTTGTGCAAAGGCCCCCTCGACAGGAAGGACTGCCAACATGATGGCAATGGAACATTTCCGCATTCAAGTCTCCAATCGTCTTCTAATAGGTTCACAATTCCTGCTGACCACCACCCGACTGACGCGCGAGGTTTCACCTGCCGAATCAAGGCTGAGCCAATCTACCTTTCAGATCGAGCGCCACGTCGACGATCATGTCTTCCTGGCCGCCCACCATCCGGCGCTTGCCCAGTTCGACGAGAATGTCGACCGTCTTCAGGTCGTACTTCTTCGCAGCAACTTCCGAGTGGCGCAGGAAGCTCGAATACACCCCCGCATAGCCGAGCGCGAGCGTTTCGCGGTCCACGCGAACCGGGCGGTCCTGCAGCGGGCGCACGATGTCGTCGGCGGCGTCCATCAGCGTGTAGA
>NZ_JBFRCL010000018.1:0-146691 GCF_040965695.1 Paraburkholderia sp. BR10937 | reverse complement strand
GCCTCCGTGCGGGAAATCGCCGGGTGTGGCACCGTCCACACCGTGCGGCTCTGGCAGTAATGCTAACCCGCGTTTGATTCCTCATGGCAGGCCAGCCGTCTACCTCGCGTGAAGTCATACTGCCTAGATGTCTTCTTTTGGCACGTTTGCTGTCAGCCTTGCGACCGTTGCGCTCCACGAGCATGCCGACCCCGCACAGGCCCAACGCAACGATCATCGCGACAATACCGAAACCCATATTCAGCCTCCCTCGTTATCAACGTCCGCGAGTTGCACGTTCGCGGTCGGCCTTGCGACCGTTGCGATCCATGATCAGGCACATCGCGGCAAGTAACATAGCGATTCCCAGTGCACCAAAACTCCAGCCCATCATGCTTCTCCGACCGTGGATGCGTTCCAGTTATAGGGTAACACCGCGCCGGTGTACGTGCTTAACCATCAGCAGCCGCCCTCGCCTGTTCGTCGAAAAGTGCGCATCCTGTTCCAACCACTGCGATGCGTCCAATGTCGAGCGCCCGCCAGCCTTCAACCTGGATAGCCACTCTAGCGTCCCGTGCACGCCTAGGCGCCGGGCATCAAACGCTCGGAAGAGCTCCCAGCAATGTAAATAACCGCACTCGAATGCGCGACAACGACGGGACAGCTGAGACTCACGCTGCTGTTGTCCGCTCAGTCCGATCGCGAACGGCGTTCACGATCCGCCTCCCGGCCCTTCCTGGTCATATAGCCGCCATACCAGCAGATGGCCAACCCGACAATCAAAGTAAAAACGGCGAAGCTCATTGTTATTTCCTCCGCGGAGAGTACATCCTTTGTTTGCACGGCGCTCCCAGCTTTGCTGGCGGCTTCGATCCGGGATGATGGCAAGGCCGCACAGCCCAAATGCGACGAACAGCGCGACAATACCAAGCCGAGCTATTTTGGAACCATCGTGCGACGTGAAGGGCGGCCAAGTGTTGCAGGCGCCTGCAACGCTTTTAGCGAAATGATGATGCTTTTCACGCATCTTTTGATCCGCCGTTCGTCGCCGAGGAGCCACTAGTGTGCGCCGCAACAATCCGACACCGACTGCCGGCAACCTTTAATGCAGGATTTGCAACGATTTCACTGCCTTCTGGCGGAAATCCCCACAATTGCTTCAGAAAGACGCGTATATCGCCTCGTTTTAATCGTCCATTGACAGGGACGCGGGAATAAACCGCTCCTTTCACTATCCGACATGCCCCTGCTCTTCCCGGGTCGCCTGTTGCCGACAAGCGTGCCGCACATGCTATGCATAAGGAGGTCCGCGAACGCTACCTTTAGCTACGAGCTTGGAAACCTGTATTCAATCTCCGTTGTATCGCCGCCCACCGGTTGCGCGTTCGCGGTCCGCCTTGCGACCGTTGTGGTCCATGACCAGGCCCAAAGCACCGAGCACGAGGGCGACAGCCAGTGCGAAGAAACTCCAACCCATCGTCATTCCCCGTCCGTAGATGACAGCGGTATTGAGAGTATCACGGCTGCGGCAGCCCCTCTTCGCTACGAAGGGCTGCCCCAGCCAGTCTGTCAATTTCTGCTGAAACCCGGTCGCGTAGGCGCCCGCGAGTGGGTCCAGGCAAGGCGCGCGCTGGCTCCAAGTCGCTTGATGCTGGGAACCGCCCCTCATGTCGCCGCAAAACACTGTCCCCGTGCATAGGCAAACTCGGTGTCCCCAAGCAGCGCACGCCGTTTCGCCAATTTCCCGTTTAGGCGCCTAAAAGGCTAAACCCGGAATGATGCAATTTCTGTCGAGCTTTCGGCGCTTGGTCTGGCGATACAAGCGCAAAATCACTCGGCTTTCTCGCCGTACGTCCCGCAGCCGGTGCAGAACTCCGCCGCGCTTCTTCATGCAGCACGGGCGTTGAGCGTGCTGGTCCGATTATCACGAGTGCAATTCACAGGTGTAAAAAGCGGGCCCAGTCGTCTTTCCGTGGAAGGAGTCAGACGTTCGGCCAGTAGCACGGAACTCGTCTCCGGCCCTTTCCCCCCTGTAAACTTAAAGGCCCGCCGCTGACAAGGCGATTTGTCGAGCTGTATCGCCGATCCGCTCGCATCGTTGGACACGCGCGCCTTCGATTCGAGCAGCGCTTGGTGAGGAACCGCCGCTTCCGTTGATCCGATCCGATGGACAAAGGTCGGTAGAGCAAAAGACGGGCCGACGGTGTTTCCCCTCTGTTGCGAGCCACTGCTTCGTGGCCCGTCCGAAGCGTCCAGATCTACACAAACAGGCGACGGCACCGCAGAAGCAGGGAAAAAATCATTCGTATCAGATAGAGGAATCCGATCGCCCAGCTAAAGCCCAAGCTGCCAACAGTAAAAAGAAACTTGCCGCCCTCCGGCATACCCCCTGCGTAAAACAACAGACCGACAAGCGCGAGCAGATAGCAGAAGATCGCAATCGAAGCACGGCGCGCAAGCCAGTGCCAGCCTAGAAATATTCTCACTGCTGCCTGGAGGCCTTTCATTGCTCGTCCTCCGGGCGCTGACGTGCGTCGAAAAGAACTCCGCCGAATTTCCAACCCGCGATTGCCACTGCGACCAGCGCCGCAAGATAGATCCAGGAGAGTGGCTCATCCAGACGTTGGCCGTGGAGGATGGCATAGAGGCGTTCATATTCCATGTCGATTTTCCCTTGACGTTAAGCCCTGATGCACAGCACGACGCGCTGCGTCACCGGAGCCTGAATCCATCGTTGCACGCTGTGGGGAATGTCAAGTTCGCGTCGCTACGCCACTGCTCCATAGTCGTGAAAGCGGGGACGTCGGTTGTCCACCACATGCTCAGCCAACGCAAGGCGATCGTTGGGCTGGTGTTCGGCAGGCTGCATGGCCAGCGGGGTCGAACCGTGGTTGAACCGCTTGCGTCGCATTGGACTTGCTGCAATGAGGCGAAAATTTTCGGTGCATGTAATGGCGCACAACCAGTCGCGAGCAGCCCCCAGTTGAGAGCGCGGATTGGCTCCCGCACTGTCTGACTCGTACTGCGGTTCTCAGGCCATCTTTACGCGCGCGACTGACCGCTCGGTTTCAGGGCTCCAGTTGCATTCACACCAATCGTCTTTGGGTTTATGACCGCCTCTTCAGGTTGGCTACGCAACCGCTTTTCTTTTGTCTTCCCGCTTCATGTGGAACGCCCTATCCCCCCACGGCGCCGCATTCTCCGCACCCGCATGTTGGAGCGGCGGCCTTGGCTCGCGGCCACGATCTCCATGTGGAGCTTGCCGACGACATCTGCAAGCGCGCCGAAGATCGCCTCGTATCGCTCGGGATTGCCTTCGCCGGCGCTCAGTCGCAGGGCACTATGGTACCGCTGCGCAAATTCACCGAAGTCGATCCAAAGCGCGTTCATTTGCTCGTCGACACGGGTAAAAGCTTCGAGCGCCGCTTTGCGCTCCTGCAGCTTCGCGCCGATCACGGCTTCTTCGGCCTTCAGCGCGTCGATCTTCTCGTCAAGTTGCCGCCACTCGGTGAGCCGCCTGCTGCACTGCTCATGAATGTGGCGCAGATGCCCCCGTGCCTCGGTAGGGTCCCACTTCTGCAGCTGCTTCCGCATCTCCGAGGCCTCTCGGTGGGCAGCGTCGCGCTCGCGCTCAGTTTCGCTGATCTGCTGGTGAAGTGCGCTCCTGCTGCCTGAGACGAGGAAGAGTTCGTTGCGCAGGTAATCGTTCGCTTCCTGGGTCTTCCGCCGTTCGAGCTGCATCTGTTCCATTTCGCGCCGCAGGCGAAGCTCTTCTGCCTGGCTTGCGTCGTACAGCGCATGCAGCCTAGCCATCTCGTTGCTGACTGACTCCACCTGCTCTCGTGTTGCCGTTAGCTCATCCTTTATCTGCCGGTGCGAAGCAACCAGCAATGTCACCTCGCGTGCGGACATTTCCGGGGGCGCCTTGCGCTTCTCAGTGACAGCATTCCCAGTGTCGTCGCCAAGGTCTTTGGCGAGAAGCGACTGCGTGTGCGACTGCGAACGAAGGTCGATCGCTGCCTCGCGCACGGTCGGCTCGGGATTCAGGCCTAAAGGCGGCTTCTTTTTGTTTGTCATACTGGTTCTCCATGTCAGACGGTGCAGCTCACGGTAGCCTCTTGCCGCAATGCGACGGGTGGCCCTTCTGGCACTTACTCGTCAAGGGCATACGCGCACGCTGTCGCCAGCGCCAAGAAAGTTGATCAATTCACCACGCATCACAGAGCGCGGCTAACCGATCATTTAAACGGCAATAATTGCGACGCCTTTAGAATTATCTCGCTGCTAATCTCGGCGAGAGACCATTTCACTTTCGAGAATTGAGGCGTTGAGCACGATAGACAAGTCGGCTCCGCTCGTCTCGCCGTGCAGCTATAGGCACGTAGCCATCTAGGCTCCTCTTGGGCTGCGTGCCACGGATTGGGCCTGTCGTCGCGGCGGGCGTTGCGCGAGCGTGTGCTGGACCAGTAGTCAAGACAGCCGATCATGAGAAGCACAAACAGATCGGGCACGTTCACTCCCGATGAACCGCGCTAGCGTTCCAGCCCCGCACGGCATCCTCGATGGCAAGTTAGCGCACCTGCGTTGACAAGGCGCCTACGCAATTTAATTTGGAAAGCTATACGTTTTTGTTGAGCTTTCTGGGTTTTAGCACGCAGGCGCCTGCAAAGTCCAACGCGCCGAAAGCTGACCTAGTTTTGCAAGCATTTCAGCACGCTCAGGATGCGCGGACCGTTTGCAGTGTTCCCGCGCTCCCCCCCCGCTTCGAAGCGGTCGATCGGCGCGGAAGAGGCAAACGAAAGCGGGCAAAAGAGCCCCTGTTTATGTGAGATTTCGCCGAACTAGAGTGTCGTCGAACTCGATAGACTGGTCCCTGCAAAGTCGAAGCATGTCCGCAGATTGCATTGCATGCGAAGCAATCCGCGGAAGGAATTGGAGGCCCTTAGAAAAGCAAAGCGAGTCTCCCGACGTGCAGTCGATATTTGCTCAACCCTGCCACGCCCCTCTAAAGGATTCTTTATGAAAACGCCCGTCTTCGCCGTCGACGTCGGCTACGGAAATACAAAGTACGCATACCGCGCCGCGAGTCACGCGGTCGTAACCGGCATATTTCCGTCGCTCACGCCGCTGGCCCCGCTCCGCACGCATTCGGGCGATAGCGAGAGCATTTTTGGCGCGCGTAAAGTCACAACGATTACTATCGACCGCATTGATTATGAGGTCGGCCCCGACGTGCCGATCACTGCGGCTTATGGCAGGACAGGGCGTGCGCTCGGCGACGACTACGTGCTGAGCCGTGACTACGCGGCACTACTTTTCGGCGCGATTCATTTCTCCGGCGTCACGCGCATCAAGTATCTCGTTCTCGGCTTACCCGTTCACAATACCGAAAAGTACTCAGCAGCGCTAAAGGAGCGATTCATCGGGGAACATGACTTTGGACACGGTCGAGTCGTAGTTGAGAAGGTAGTTGTCATCCCTCAGCCCCTCGGCTCGCTCGTGCACGCGGCCGATTCTCGCGGAGGCAGTTTCGGATGTCACGATTCGCACCTCGTTATCGATGTGGGCTACTTCACGACGGATTGGATCTACACGAACGGCTTCACGATGGATTACAAGCGCGGTGACGGTATTCCTTGCGGTGCATCGCAGATCTCCCGATATATCGCGAACCTCATTTCACGCGATGAAGGCGAACAGGTCGACGAAATCGAGCGCATCGACAGGGCACTGCGACAGAGGACACCTTTCTTCTTTTATGGCAAGGATATTGACCTCGCGCCGTATGTCGCGCGGGCGGCGCCGATCATTGCCGAATTTGTGATGGCGGTGCAGAACCGTGTCGGCCCCCTTCCCGACGTGCGCTCAATCATTCTTTCAGGAGGCGGCGCGAACCTTTTCGCCCCAGCAATCCGGCGCAGGTTCGCTCGCGTCGTCATTGAACAAATTGACTCACCGTGCCTCGCAAATGCGCGCGGATTTCTGATCATCGGCGAAGCTGGACTCGCGCGTGAAGGCCGCGCGGCATGAGTGACAAAATCGTGATGCAGGTGACGATCAACCCTCTCATCTCACCGCTGCTGTACGAGCGATTGAGCCGTTGCGCATCGGCGCACGAGCGCACAATGGTGTTGAAATCGCTGGCCGAAGCGATGCTTCGTCGCGAGTTGCCACGGCAACGATCTATTCCGGATCCTGCGCTTGTCTCGCCCTTACTGGCGAGCGCGACGACGTCGAGCTTGCCAACGAACGAAGTGATCGTGCGCACGTCTCCTGAGAGACTGTGTGTAGGCAACGAAGCGGACATTGCATCGGGTCTCAGCGCCGATCTGGGCGACCAACTAGCGGGCTACTTCGACCAGGGCCGTACAATTGACCTCCCCGAAAAGGGCTACACATGAGCGTGCACCCTGTGACGAAGTGCGATGCGTGCGCTCACGGCGCCGAATGTGCTCGTCGAGATAACCGTCGCGGCGGTGAGCGAGGAAATGTTAACCGCCTACTCGGCGATGGTCTATTTGCGCTTTAGGTATACAGGGCACGCGCTGTAGACGCGGTGATCGACCGACACCCACACGGTACGAGAATTCGTAGATCACCTGCAGGCAAATCGCCGTTTTCGTCGCCGAATTGTGGCTCCGCAGCCGGCATAGATTTAATTGCTTCGTACCACGTCGAGCGTAGCACCTCGAAAGTCAGTTTTTCGGGGCAGATTACCCATCCGAAATGAGGTAATGATGACAACACCTCTCCACTCCTAAACAATTAGATTAAATTTTGTAACGATTGCATTTAGGCGCCTAAACGGAAACACGCCTTCCGGCCGTTTTTTTATTTTAAAAACATCAACTTACCAAAAACGCGAGGTGTGAACCATTTGAACCGACGGCGGCGGCATCTACCAGCCGGAATTCCGTCAAAAGCTGCACAAAAACAGCGTCATTCCGGCTTTAGCCGTTTAGGCGCCTAAACGAAAACGCGCTCCTGCGTAGGCTCATCCTTTTAAAAACAGGAGCTTACTTGAAAAGCAAGGTGTGGGACATTTGGGACACGGTGTCACGTGTCTGCGGGCCGAAATAAAGTTGCAAGCTTCGAAAAAAAGCAGCACCAGTCAGCTTTAGCCAATTACTTGCCAAACTGACGACCTACAGAAGTTTCCTGCGGAGCATTCCGCCAGTACGCGAGGCCCTTTACAACCACTGCAGAAGCCACGGCAACAAGACAGGCACGACGAACGCGGTAAACACTCCGTTCAGGCCCATGCCGAGCCCCGAAAACGCGCCCATCTCCTCGCTCACTTGAAACGCACGCGCGGTGCCGATGCCATGCGAAGCCACGCCAATCGCAAAGCCGCGCACCTCGATCTCTCGCACGCGAATCACGTTGAGAATCCAGCGCGCGCTCACCGCGCCGAACACGCCCGTCGAGATCACCAGCACGGCAGTGAGCGACGGAATACCGCCGATCTTCTCGGCCACGGCCATCGCGATCGGCGTGGTGACCGACTTCGGCGCGAGCGAGGCAATAGTCTGGTGGGAGGCACCGAAGAGCTTCGCCACACCGACTGCAGACACAATCGCCGTGATCGAGCCTGCAACGAGCCCGCCGAGCAAGGGCAGCGCGCCGCGCCTGAGCTTGTCCCACTGACGATAGAGCGGCAGCGCGAGCGCGACAGTCGCGGGCCCAAGCAGGAAGTGCACGAACTGGGCGCCCTCGAAATACGTGCGATACGGCGTGTCGGTAATCTTGAGCGCCGCGACGACGAGCGCCACGGCAATCAATACCGGGTTCGCGAGCGGATTGTGCTTTGCGCGCGCGTAGATATTGATGGCGATGAGATAGGCGACGAGCGTCACCGTCAAGCCGAGCAGCGGCGTGGCGGCGAGATAGACCCAGATCGCGTCGAGCTTCGTGATGGGCAGATGGCTGTTCACGCTGTGCCCTCCCCGGCCGTTGGGTTGCGACGCTGGCGACGCAACAGTGCGCGCGTGACGAGCGCCGTCACTGCAATGCCGAGCGTCGTGCTCACGACGAGGCTCGCGATCACGGCGAGCGCCTCGCCGCGCACGGCCTGCGCGGACACCATGATGCCCACGCCCGCCGGAATGAAGAGCAGCGAGAGATGTCGCAGCAATTCGAGCGCAGTCGGCTCGATGGCCTCGGCGGCGGCGGGCCGCATCAACGCGAAGGCGAACAGGAGCAGCATGCCGATCACGGGACCGGGCACGGGCAGCGAGAACACGTAGGACACGCTCTCGCCGAGACACTGGAAGATCAGGAGGGCAGCAAGGGAACGAAGCATGGCTAAAGGCAAGGCGGGGCTGGAAACATGCGTGGCGCGCGCAGTGTAGCCCAATGGGGCACGAGGCGCAGTGAATCTTCATGCTAGCTTGCAGCGCGCGACCTGCGCGCGCTGCTTCGGTCGGGCGGGTCCCGGTGCCCGTCGGCTAAAATGTGCGCCCCGGCCGCTGCCGCCATCGCCTGCCAACAACGCCCCCTTTCGTGAACTCGTCACCCACCCGAACCGCCGCGGCCAGCGCGCCCCAGTCCGCCGCGCAACGGCGTCCGCTGCACGTCGCCCTGGTCTGCAACACGGCCTGGGCGATCTATACCTATCGGCGCGGCCTGTTGCGTGCACTCACGCAGGCGGGCGCGCAAGTCACCGTGATCGCGCCGCGCGACCGCACCTTCGAGCCGCTCGCCGCCATGGGCTGCCGCTGTGTCGAACTGCCGGTCGCCTCGAAGGGCACGAATCCGCTCGACGACCTGCGCACCATGCTCGCGCTCTACCGCCAGTATCGCTCGCTCAAGCCGGACGTCGTGTTCCACTACACGATCAAGCCGAATATCTACGGGTCGATTGCTGCCTGGCTCGCGCGCACGCCTTCAGTGGCGGTCACGACGGGCCTCGGTTACGTGTTCATCCAGAAGAGCCGCGCCGCCCAGGTCGCCAAGCGCTTATATCGCTTCGCGTTCCGCTTTCCTCGCGAAGTGTGGTTCCTCAATCGCGACGACGAAACCGCTTTCAAGGACGGCAATCTCCTCGCGCATCCCGAGCGCGCGAGGCTGCTGCACGGCGAAGGCGTCGATCTCGACGATTTCCCCTTTACGCCGCTGCCCGAGCGCACGGAGTTTGTCTTCGTTCTGATTGGCCGGCTGCTCTGGGACAAGGGCGTGGGCGAGTACGTCGAGGCCGCGCGCACGGTGCGCGTGCGCTATCCGCACGCACGCTTCCAGCTGCTCGGCCCGGTGGGCGTAGACAATCCGAGCGCGATCTCGCGCGAAGAAGTCGCGTCCTGGGAACGCGAGGGTGTGATCGAATATCTGGGCGAAACAACCGATGTGCGCCCTTTTATTGCCAACGCGGACTGCGTTGTGCTGCCCTCGTACCGCGAGGGCGTGCCGCGCACGCTGATGGAAGCGAGCGCGATGGGCCGCCCGGTCGTGGCCACCAACGTGCCCGGCTGCCGCGAAGTGGTTGCCGACGGCGTGAACGGCCTGCTGTGCGAAGCGCGCGATGCCGCGTCGCTATCCGCCAGCCTCGCGCAGATGCTGGACCTCGACGGGCCGGCGCGCGCCGCCATGGCCGGGCGCGGCCGAAAAAAAATCGAGAAAGAATTCGATGAGCGCGTTGTGGTACAACGCTACCGGGAACTGATCCGGGAAATCACCGGGTCGACTTTTTGATCGAGTCTGGATTTCACGGGAACGAACACGGCATGACTGCGACGAACTCAAAGGGCACCATCCTCGTCACCGGCGGCGCGGGCTATATCGGCTCGCATACCTGCGTCGAGCTGCTCAATGGCGGCTATGAGGTGGTCGCCATCGACAATCTCGTGAACAGCAGGAGCGAGTCGCTCAAGCGCGTCGAGCAGATCACCGGCAAGCCCGTGGCGTTCTACGAAGCCGACGTACGCGACGACGCCGCCGTCACGCGCGTATTCAAAGCGCATCGCATCACCGGCGTGATCCATTTCGCGGCGCTCAAGGCCGTGGGCGAATCGGTGGCGAAGCCCATCGAGTACTACCGCAACAATGTCGATGGCCTGCTCGTGGTGCTCGACGTGATGCGCCAGCACGGCGTGAAGCAGTTCGTGTTCAGCTCTTCGGCCACGGTGTACGGCATGCCCGAACGCTCGCCGATTGACGAAACGTTTCCGCTCTCGGCAACGAATCCCTACGGCCAGTCAAAGCTCATCGCCGAGCAGATCCTGCGCGACGTCGAGATCTCTGACCCGGAGTGGCGCATTGCCGTGCTGCGCTATTTCAACCCGGTGGGCGCGCATGAAAGCGGGCTGATCGGCGAAGACCCGGCGGGGATTCCGAACAACCTCATGCCTTATGTCGCGCAAGTGGCCGTGGGCAAGCTCGAAAAACTGCGCGTGTTCGGCGGCGACTACCCGACCCCGGACGGCACGGGCGTGCGCGACTACATTCACGTGGTCGATCTCGCCAAGGGCCACCTTAAGGCGCTCGACGCGCTTGCCTCGCGTGGCGAAGGCCTGGTCGTGAATCTCGGTACCGGGCGCGGCTACAGCGTGCTGGAAGTCGTGAAGGCGTTCGAACAAGCCTCAGGACGCCCCGTGCCCTATGAGATCGTCGCGCGCCGGCCCGGCGATATCGCCGAATGCTATGCGAATCCGGTCGCGGCGGAAAACGTCATCGGCTGGAAGGCAGAGTTCGGAATCGAGCGCATGTGTGTGGATCACTGGCGCTGGCAGGAGAAAAATCCGCTGGGGTTTAAGTGAGGCTGAGTGCAGCCGCACTGCTCTTCGAGTAGGCGCAGCTGCAACGAATGACACGAGAGCAGTAACCTCAGCGCGACGCATCGGTAGCGGGCAGAATGCACCCTGCCCGCCACCATCAGGCGGCGCTGCTATCGGACAACATCCATTGCAAGGTGTCGTAGAGTGTTGGCGCATCGAGCTGGCCGATCGCGCTCAACAGCTTGTGGTTATCGCCACACTGCGATTTCACCTCGTGCTCACGTACAAAGGCGGGATTGGTCCGCGCTTCGATGTCGTGACCGGTGATCGTGGACATTGTCTGCAGCACGTGCGTGAGCGTGACCGCATGGCCCGAACATACGTTGAACACCTGGCCGACCGGCGCCTTTTCGAGCAGCCTGCAATACACATCGGCCACCCAGCGCACATCGGAGAAGTCGCGAGCCACATCGCGATTGCCCAGCTCGATGACCGGCGCACGGCGACGGAAGTGATCCGCCATCTTCGCAACGAGAAAGCTCAGCGATTGGCCAACGCCGATGCAATTGAACGGGCGCACCGTGATGATCGGCAACCGGTCCGTCCAGAGTTGCGCCATGTATTCGAGCGCGACCTTGCTCACCGCGTAGTCGTTCGCGGGGTGATACGGCGCCGTCTCCGGGATCGGCAGGCCTAGCGGGCCCGCGCCATAAATGTTCGCGCTGCTTGCAAGCAGCACCGCCGAAGGTTTCTTTTCACACGCGGCGAGCGCCTCGAGCAGATTGCGCGAACCCACGACGTTGGTCGCATAAATTTCCCCCGGATTGCCGTGCCCGACGAACGAGATGGCGGCCAGATGCACGACCCAGTCGGGTCGCACACGTGCCACCACCTCTGCAAGCCCCGCGCGATCCTGAAGATCGCACGCGTACACGTCAGGTTTGGGCTCATCACAGCGTCGCACGAGACTCGAAATCTGATGGCCGCGCGCGCGCAATGCCTGAGCAACATAACGCCCCGTAAAGCCCTCGGCTCCCGTAATCAGCACTGAAGCCATTAGAACGACGTCCCCTTCTTGTTGCGCGCGACATCCGCTTCGACCATCATCTGGCACAGCGTTTCAAGTGACGTTTTCGGCGCCCAGCCAAGCTCGTCGTGCGCCTTTTGTGCATCGCCAATGAGCAGATCGACTTCAGCCGGACGGTAGAACGCGGGGTTCACGCGCACGATCGTCTTGCCGCTCTTGCTATCGCGTCCGATTTCGTTTTCCGCGGTGCCTTGCCATTCGATCTCGATGCCAAGGCACTTCCCCGCCGCGTTGACGAAATCGCGCACGCTCACCGTGCGGTTGGTTGCGAGCACATAAGTATCGGGCTGATCGGCCTGCAACATGCGCCACATCCCTTCCACGTATTCCTTCGCGTAGCCCCAGTCGCGCTGTGCGTCGAGGTTGCCTAGCTCAAGCACGTCGAGCTGGCCGAGGCTGATTTTCGCGAGCGAATCGGTGATCTTGCGCGTCACAAACTCGCGCCCGCGCAGCGGCGATTCGTGATTGAAAAGAATGCCGCTCGACGCAAACATGTCGTAGCTTTCACGGTAGTTCACCGTGATCCAGTGCGCGTAGAGCTTGGCAACGCCGTACGGGCTACGCGGGTAGAACGGCGTCGATTCCGTCTGAGGAATAGTCTGGACTTTGCCGAACATCTCCGACGTGCTGGCTTGATAGAAACGCGCCTTCGGATTGATGATGCGCAGCGCCTCGAGCAGATTCAGGGCGCCGACCCCGGTCACCTGCGCGGTGAGCGCCGGCTGCTCGAACGACACGCCAACGAAGCTTTGCGCAGCGAGGTTGTAGACCTCATCCGGTTGGGCGCGCTCCATCAGGCGAATACAGCTGCCCGCATCGAGCAGATCGTGCTCGACGAGGCGCAGATTTTGATGATGCGCGACGCCAAGCTCTTCGAGACGCCAAAAGTTGACGGAACTCGTCCGGCGGTAAGTGCCGTAGACGATATAACCCTTCTCGAGAAGCTGTTCCGCCAGATAGGCGCCGTCTTGGCCGGTAATGCCAGTAATGATTGCTGATTTCACGATGTTCTTTCCCTCAAGTATGCGAATGATGCCATGCGCGGGTTCTTCGCGAGCGGTTTTGAAACATCGATTAATCCGAGATTCAAATTGCGGCGCGCAGGTTCCTCATCGGCGCCCTTTGCCCGATCGGCGAATCGAAGTGCCTTGCAAAAATCTGATTGTTCACCGTGCCCGCGACGGGCAATCGCATTTGGAGCGCTTAAGTCTGCCTGCATCCGCATAATATTTATTCTTGTGCAGCTTGGTGCCCGGCGGTGCGATCCTGGAGCGCAGACAGGCTTATGTCAAGCTCAACGGCTATTCGCGCCCTTATTTTGAGCGCGTTGACGGTCCTGATGTGGGCATTTTTTGGGTAAAACGCGAGTGGGTGGAATGTGTGCGTACAATGGCAGGTTTCCCGTCATACTTCGTAACCGAGAGGGTACGATTTGGGGACGTAATGCGGGAGACGTAGTCAGTCCCGCCCTTACCGACAAGAGCAGTGTAGCGATGCAGACAGCAGTGACGATTGACTCCCGACGCACCGAGCCCGGCGACTGGCTGACCGCGGCTTTCCTGCTCGGCTTTCCCTCTATTGCAATGCTCGTGCAGGGCGCCTCGAGCGCCGTATCGATCGGCGCGGGTGTCATTGCGCTGGCGGCGCTGTGCTGGCGGCCGGCTGGCGGGCCGTATGGCTTTGCGCGTCCCGACCGTCTCGGGCTGGCGTTGTGCATTGCACTGTGCGCCCCTGTTGCCGCCGTGGCGCTCAGCACGCTCTCGCACGACCATCCATTGCTCCGCACCTGGGATTCGCCCTCGCGGTTCCTGCTTGCAGTCCCGATCTTTCTCGTCCTGCGGCGCGCGCCGCTGCGGACCTTCGCCTGGGCGGATCTCTCTTTTACGCTGGGGGCGCTCTCCTCGCTCGTGATTGCCGTCATCCTGCCGCGCGATTGGGGCGACGGACGCATCGGCAGCGCGTTCCTGAATCCGATCCATTTCGGCGATCTCGCCGTCGCACTCGGCGTGCTGTCGGCGATTGCACTGAACTGGTGGCGCAAGGACTCGACGTTCATGCGTGCGCTCAAGTTTGCGGGCCTGTTTGCCGGCCTTGCCGCTTCGCTGCTGTCGGGCTCGCGTGGTGGCTGGGCTGCGATCCCTCTCGTTGCCGTACTGATCGTGTGGGAACTCGGCCGCGGCAAGCCGCTTCACTGGAAGGTGCTGATGCCGGTGACTGTCGCGCTGCTGCTCGGGATGGTGTACGGGATGTCGGGGACGGTACGCCAGCGCGTCGGCGACGTGTCATCCGACCTCGCGCAGTACACGCAGGGCCACCGCGACACTTCGGTCGGCATCCGCCTGCAGCTCTATGAGGCAGCCTCGACACTGATCGCCGAACATCCAGTGCTGGGCCTGGGTGGCGATGGGTTCCGCGACAAGATGACCTCGATGGCCAAGCAAGGCGCGCTCACCCCGAAGGCGGCAGCATTCGGCGAAGGCGAAGTGCATAACCAACTGCTCGCCTACATGGCCAACTACGGCATTGTGGGCGGCCTCGCGCTGCTGGCGATCTACATCGTGCCCGCGATATTTTTCGCGGCAAAACTCAAGTCCGAATCGAGGACGACGCGGCGCACCGCGCTCATGGGGCTGTCCTTCGTTCTGATGTTCTTCGTTTTTGGGCTGACCGTCGAGACGTTCGACCTGAAGAGCACCGTGTCTTTCTACGCGACCATGCTGGCCGTCCTCGCGGCGATTGCGGAACGCTCGGAGGTTCATGCGAACCTTATCTAGGGCAAAAGCTCAGGTCTGCGCCTCCATTTGATTTTGGGTAATCTGCTCTTCGCAATATCGCACGACTTCGCCTGCGATTTTTGCGTCCGGGATTTCATTGATACTGCCGTCGGTGAAAATCGGTCTCATCTTAGAGCGGGTATGCAAGCGCCATTCGGGGCGAATCTCACTAAAAATGGCGACACCGGGCTTCCCGAGCGCTGCCGCGATATGCATCAGCCCACCATCAGCGCCGAGAAAGAACGAACAGCGGTCAATGACCTCGGCAGCAGCCCGAAGATCGGGCATGTCCGTGACAGTAACGAGGCGTTGTGCGGGCAGATGCGCTTCAATCTGCCTTACCGCCTCGCGAGCAGGTTCGCCATTTCCTAGCAGCACGTAGCGAGGTTTGACGTACGATTTCGGCCAGAACGCATCGACTGCCCGCAATAGTTTTGACCAGTCGTCGATCCGGCGCCGTCTGTCGTTCCCGCCTACCGCAACTAGGATCTGGAAACCATCAGCGTCGGCCGTCTCGTCGTGCACGACCTCAAGGGACGGCTCGATCGGTCCCGTGCCGTTTGTTACGTCGAAAATCTGAGCGAGTCGTTCGTAGCTCAACTGCATGCGCGAAAAATCTTCGTTCCGCCTATGGCCCATAATCGAGCAGAATCTTGTCCGCGGGAAAAAGCGGACTTTTTGCCCTAGTGTTTTGGTCGTAATGTTTTGGACGATAGCAAGGTCGTATCGGTCGTCGGCGTCCGACAACGCCTTAAATACACGCCTGAACCGACTATCGCCGGTGAACAACTCTATCGGCCCGTAGGGCATGCACAGGTCAATCTCGATGTCCGCATGAATCAGGAAACGTTGCGACAAATCCATGATCGAATCACCGATCGTGCCCCAATCGTAATACCACAATACCTTTCTGGTGTTTCGGGGTGCCGTTTCCGTCATCAGGAATTGCTGACCGGACATGACCATCAAGGCCGCGCGTTTTATGGTGGCTAGAGTGCTCATTCAGAGTAGCGGGATTCGGTTCAGTCGTTTCAGTCCGGTATCGTAGCAGCAGTCTACACATGAATGTTCGGCGCACGAGCCGGCGTCGCGCATCGTGGACAAACCGCGCAATTTCGGGGCTGAGCTACGCTGTGGAGACCGGTAACCAGGTAGAAAAGGGAAGGCGGCTAGCCCCCAGAACTAGGGGCCAGCGATTGCGGCAAAAAAGCTACATCGGGATAAAACGAGGATTGCGCCATGCCTGCACGCCGTCCACGGCCAACTCTGGCTTTCGGTTGTTGACCTGATAGAAGGCGGGCCGCTCCATCTCGATGACCCAGTCGGTGGGCGAGAGAATGTCGTACAGCCTGCCCTCGATGTGTTTCGAGTGAGTGCCGATTAGCAAATAGGCCAGCTTCTCATTGAGAATCGGCAGGCACGCTTCGATCAAGTCAGCTTCTCCACCCTGAATGTCGATGTGCAGCAGGTCAATGCGGTCGCGCCCTGCAATGGCCGCTTCGAGCGAGATCATGGGCAGCAGGTCGTGACTGCCGCTCGCCACGGCTTGATCCTGTTGAGCTTGCGTGGCGTTAAATACCGGCGCCGATCCCCAACTGTGTCCGGGGTGCTCCTGGCGCGGAAATAAAGCGGTTCCGTCACTGGCGGCTGCAATACCGCGATGGAGGGTGTACTCGTCGCTGGAGAATCCATTGCGGGCTAATGCCTCACGAGCGAATTCGACGTGACCTTCGTCGCCCTCGATGCCGATGACATGGACCTTCCGGCCGGTGCGCTTCGCAGCCACGCCCATGTTGTTCATCCAGCACCCCCAGCCGCAACCCAACTCGATCATTGTGAAGCTGTCGGGCCGGGACAGTTCCACCGCATGCAGTGCCGACGCCCATTCCGCGATGTCGGCATGCCAATTAGCCGGCAATGGAAACTGCTCCAGCTTTCCACCTTGGTCGGCCAGAAAGCTAAAGATCTTGGGGTCCACTAACACCCCGAGCCAGTTTGTCTGGAATCCCGGCGTAGGTTTGCGATCTTGTACTTCGTGTCGTCGCATGCACGCCAGCGCATCGAAACTGGCGAAGTAGGCAAAGAAGGGAGTGCCGCGAGCCGCCTCGACAAGGGCTTCCAGATTCCGTACACGCTCTTCGGCGGAGAGCAACGCCACCGCTAGATCGTTGCGGTTGTCGTGCAGCCGACGCAAGGGGCCGATCGTGCGGCCGAGGCTTGTCATGATGGTCATGCAGTCTCCTCTTATGAAGGTCCGGGTGCAGCATCACCGGCCCCTGAAATCCAAAATCCAACCGATCGTGCAAATCGTACCTGCTGAAGGTAAACGATTTTTGTCACTACAGTACTAGCGGGGTTCTCGGTACGTGAATCATTACACAGAATTACAAGCCTGCAGATTTGTTGCGGTTTATTACATCCGCGTTACACGAACTGCTTCGAAACGTTAGAATGCGAATCAGGTTTACGTTGATCGAGGCGGTAAGAAGTGAATACAGCAACGTCGGCTGGAGTTGTCATCTGGCTCACCGGCATGTCCGGAGCGGGCAAGTCGACAGTCGCGCGCGCGTTGGTCAATCGACTGCAAACGTTTGCCCTTCGAGCAACGATGCTCGATGGCGACGTTCTGCGCACGGGCCTCAATTCAGATCTTGGTTTTAGTGACGCCGAGCGTACGGAAAATCTCAGGCGCGTCGCCCATGTGGCGGCGCTGTTTTGCAATGAGGGGTTTGTAGCCGTCACGGCGACCATTTCACCCGAGCCCGAGCACCGCGAAAATGCACGGCGCATCGTCGGCGAATCCGCGTTTGTCGAAGTGTTTGTCGACACGCCGCTCGAAGTTTGCGAAAAGCGCGACCCCAAAGGGTTATATCAACGCGCCCGCCGCGGGGAGATCGCACAATTCACTGGCATCGCCTCACCCTATCACCCGCCGGCTCATCCAGATCTCACACTGCATACGCAAGACAATACGGTCGAAAGTTGTGTCGACCGTATTGTCGATTATCTGGTGCGTAACCGCCGTTTCGCCATTGGCAGTGCGGGAGAGCGATCGCTCAAGATGACGAATCTTCGTGCTGTCGTTAGCGGGAAATAATCAAGGGCCGGCGAATCGCACTCGCCTCTTCGCCCCCGGAATCAGCCAGTGGCTCTGACCGACGTTCCACCCACACTTTGGAGCTTCGACACGCTCGACGGTTGGTACTCCGGCACCCAGCGGCGAAGATCGCGGCGCACTTCGTCGTCGCCCGGAACGCGGTGCTGCATCAACCACGGCAACAATTCGTCCAGCAGATTGACGGGCACCTCGCGCGCCCGCGCGATGCGCAGCTTCGGGTGCGCCGTACGCGCGGTCATCTCGTCATCGGCCAGCAACTCCTCATAGAGTTTCTCGCCGGGACGCAAGCCACTAAACTCGATACGGATCTGATCTTCGGCAAAGCCATAAAGACGGATCAGGTCACGCGCCAGATCGACGATCTTGACTGGCTTGCCCATATCGAGAATGAAAATCTCGCCGCCCTGCCCCATGCTCGATGCCTGAAGCACGAGCTGCGCCGCCTCGGGAATCGTCATGAAAAAGCGGGTTATCTCCGGATGCGTGACGGTCACGGGACCGCCCCTCGCAATCTGCTGCTGAAACTTCGGGATGACACTTCCCGCGCTACCCAGTACGTTTCCGAAACGCACGGTCTCGAACTGTGTGCGTTCGCTCGTCTGCTGCAGCGCCTGGCACGCCATCTCGGCGAGGCGCTTGCTCGCGCCCATGACGTTGGTCGGATTCACGGCCTTGTCAGTCGAGATCAGCACGAAATGGCGCACGTTGTTGCGGATCGCTGCGGTCGCGACCCGGTACGTGCCAAGCACATTGTTGCGCAGAGCCTGCCATGCATTGAGCTCCTCCATCAACGGCACGTGCTTGTATGCCGCCGCATGGAAGACGATATGCGGGGCGTAACGCGACATGACGTGGTCGAGCAGCAGCGAGTCCTTCGCATCGCCGATGAACGAGATCATCGCCTGGTCGGGAAAGCGCTCGCGGATCTCTTCGGTGAGGCGGTAGATCGCGTACTCGGACAAGTCGAATGCAATGAGCTGCGCGGGCTGGAACTTCAGGATCTGGCGGCAGAGTTCGGAGCCAATCGAGCCACCCGCGCCCGTGACCATCACCACGCGGTCTCGCAGCAGCGCCTCGACGTGGGCGGTGTCGATGTTGACCGCTTCACGGCCAAGAAGGTCTTCCAGGTCGATCTGGCGAATCTGGGAAAGAAAACCCTGGCTAGGCATCAGGGCCGTGAGCGAAGGCAAGACCATCGCCTTGACGCCAAGGCGCACACAGAGCGTAGCGAGGCGTCGCTGCGTCTCCATGGGCGCGGACGGGATCGCGATGATCACATGCTCGACCTTGAGCGTCTCCGTCCAGCGCGCGATCTCATCGATCGTGCCGAGGACCTTATAGCCATAGATCTCGCGGCCCCGCTTCGCGACGTCGTCATCGAGCAGACCGACCAGGCGCCATTCACCCGAACGCGACAGTTCACGCGCGAGACTCGCGCCCGCGCCACCCGCACCGAGAATCAGTACGGGCTTGCCGCGACCGACAAGACCGCCGTACAGATAGAACTCTTTACTGGCCCGGTAGATCGCTCGCGCGCCGCCCATCGCGAGGAACAGTAGCATCGGCGTAAGCAGGAGGACCGAGCGTGGAATGATCGGTTTCGGCTGAAACATGACCGCGCCGATCATCACGACGAGCGCACCGACCACGATCGCCTTCGCGATGCGCATCAGATCGGGCAGGCTCGCGAATACCCACAAGCCACGGTACAAGCCGAAGGTGCGAAACATCGCGCCGTAGACGGGAAGCACCCAGAAGAGCGCAACACATGCGCCCTTAAAAAAGGGAGCCGGAATTTCACCGTTGAAGCGGACGACGTACGCGACGAGCCATGCCGCCACTGCGGCCAGCATGTCGAAGAAGAAAACACCGAACGACAACCAAGATGCCTTGGATCGCAACATTGGCGGCAAACCTCGAAATTATTTCGCGTCGGATTCTGGGGAGCCTGCCCTATGAAGATCGATGAGGAACTCCCGGGAGGCAAATCTCCATACCACGCACCTAAACTTGGCCATTGCTGCCACAGGGACCCGCTCCATGCCGCGGCGCCGCAGCAGTTATTATGCCCGCAAGCCTGACGGGGTACCAAACGATCGGAGCGCACCGCGCGCTGATCTTGATGCTTGTGCCGCGCCGCAGGAATTTCCCTGAAGAAACAAACGTCTCAGCCGTGTTACAGATGCGTCAGCATTTAAAGGGAAGAATCAACCGCAAAGCTCGGCTATTTCTCGTTAGAAGTCTGAAAGCTTCGCCAACGCCTATCGATGACGACGGCACAGCACCCCAGAACGCCGTACCACGCTGCAAAAATCAGCCATTGCTGCCACGTCGGCCGCCCCAGCGCCCAAAGTGCGACCATGACACCCGCAAACATCACGGCATACCAGTAGATTGCGGTGCGACTGTGACCGATACCCGAGCGCACCATGCGTTGATAGTAGTGCTCCCGATGCGCTTGCCAGAATTTTTCCCCACGACACACGCGCCTCAGCAATGTAATCGACGCATCCGCAATAAACGGGGAAAAAACAAGGGCTGGAAACCAGAGCGGCCAGACGGCGCCGCGCCAGCCCCAGTAGCCGAGTGCGCCCGCCAGGAAGCCGAGTGTGATCGAGCCGGCGTCACCCAGGAACAATTTCGCCGGGTGAAAATTGAGGAACAGGAAGCCGAGTGCAGCCCCGGCAAGTGCGGCACCCGTCTGCGCCAACGCCTGCGAAGGATGCCCTGTGGCCAGAGCCGCCGCTGCATAGGCGCCGAAACCAAACAGCGCCATGCCGCCCGCAAGGCCATCAGCGCCGTCCATGAAGTTGTACAGGTTGATCAGCCAGAGCATCAGGAAGCCGATGCCTGCGAGCAGCCACCAAGGTGCGCCCGCAGGCCAGATGACGATAAGAGCGACCACTGCCGCGCAATGGACGGCAAACCGGATGCGCGCGGGCAAATCGCGACGATCGTCGATCTGCGACACCAAGGCGAGCGCCGCCGCTCCCGCCGCGATCAACCACATCTGCGGTGCGTGCCATAAAAGCGCCGCGAGGCCGACCGGTACGACCCCCCAACCGCCCACGCGCGGAATCGGCTTGACGTGAAGCGAGCGATGATTCGGCACATCGGTCGCGATACGCCAGGCGAGACCGCTCGAAAGCAAGCCCCGCAGGATCAGAAAACTTGCCAGGGCCGACGCCGCGGCCGTAAGCAGCACGATCCAACCGGATGTTGCGATTACGTCAAAAACCTCGCTCATGCGCGCCCCTGCTCCTTGCGACATGCGCGATACCAGTCGGCCGTCGCGCGCAGTCCCTCGTCCAGCGTGTACGGCGGGTGCCAGCCCGACAACTGTCGCTGGATCGCCGATGCATCGAGAACCAGACTTTCGGTGAGACGCTCGATTTGCGCGGTTCTTCCCGTGAGCCTGCCGGCGAGTTTGAGAAGCGACACGGGCACCGGTATGAGCCGTGCCGGGCGGCCGAGATGCCTGCCAATGGCACGCAGCAGGTCCGCGACGGAAGGCGCGACATCGTCTGCCAGATGAAAACAACCGTTTGCTGAGCGTGCGTCGGATGCGCAATGCATGAGCGCGTCGGCCAGATTGTCGACGAACAGCAGGCTGCGCTGGGCATCCACGGCGCCCAACGGCAACGGTGTCCCGCGCCAGACGGTATCGAGCATCTTGCGGAAGTTGGCGCCGACGTCCGGGCCATAGACGAGTGGTGGCCGTACGACCACGACATCGAGTCCCGTCTCGCTGCGCAACTCGGCCAGTGACCGTTCCGCCGCAAGCTTCGAGCGGCCGTAGGCGTCGTCGGGTTGCGCGAGCGCGTCTTCTCGCAGCGGTTCGCGCGTGCCCCCGCTCCCCGCGATTGCCTTGATGCTGCTCACGTAGATGAATCGACGCACGCCATTACGCTGTGCGGCGCGCGCGACGCGTAGCGTCCCCTCGACGTTGGTCGCATTGAAGGCTCGCTGCGTCTCGTCACTCTCCGTTTCATTCATGACGTGCACGCGCGCGGCAAGATGCACGACACAGTCGACATCGCCGGTCGGTGCCGGCCAATGCACGTCGATATCGGCGAATTCCGGCGTGCCATGAACCCATTCCACGACGCCAGCCGGGGCTGTGCCAGCACGGCGGACGATACCGGTTACGCGGTGTCCGTTTTCGACCAGGGTACGGCATAAGGCGCGGCCCACGAAGCCATTCGCGCCCGTTACCACGACATGCATCGGTGTTGGTTCCAGGTAGTGTGGTTAGAAAATAATGCGCCCATTGGTGACACACTCAATCAGCAGACAACGTTAGTTTAACGCGTGGTTGGCACGTCTCGGATCCACCGGCCCATGTGGGCTACCTCCAAAGAATCAACGTGGATGAGGCAATCCGATCGCCGCCGTTCTGCGTAGCCTTCGCGCCTCCGCTGCCCCCAACACGATTGGATGACCAGAGAGATGCCCTACAGAACGCCCTAAAACCTCTCGGGGTTGGCCTCCTCCCCCAACGTCAAAAGCTATACGCTGGATGGCGCTCAAATCGCGACGAGGATCAAACGACAATTTGCAGATCTGAGCGAGATGGTAATTCCCGCAGTCCTTGACGATGGAAAATCAACGTAAGATGCCGCCGACTCACGAGTCTGGGGGAAAAGCTTTTCTGCGCCCTGCCGTCCGTGACTAGTGAGTCGCAACCGTCGACCTCAACACAAATATCGGAGAGGTCGAGATATATTGGCTTAAGTATGCACGCGCCCACGGCTCGTATAGCGAAGATTCGACGTCGATGTCCGGGCCTCGTTTGAAGCCTCGCGCGATCTCTCCCGCAGATGTTGGCAACCCAATCAAGAGGGTGAGGACAATTGCGGCTTTCAAACGGACGTTACAACGGCAGATAGCGTCTGCGAGAAGTATTGGCAGGACGCTAAGGGCTGGAATGGAGGCGCGCATTCCAAAGTCATTTGTGACGCCTATTTTGTATAGCGGGATGACGCAGAGGGATGCGATTGCCATCCAGAAGTATTTGCGGTACCTCTCGCAAGCAAAAAGCAGAACCGCCAGCGGAAGTCCGATTTCGACCAAAAGAAAGCGAGCGTACGCCGGCCATGAGAAACATGGTCCATCTTCGATCGTACAAGGCAGCGTCCATATAAATCCATGGGGCACCGAATTGGCGCCGGCTGCTAGATAGCTGGCAATCGGCAACGCGATCAAGAGCACGGATCCCGCCTGCTTCCATTCGAGAAACACAGATTTGAGCCAATATCTCTTAGGGACCAGCAACAAGAATGGTGCGAGCCCCATCACCGAGAATGGCGACCATAGCAGGATTGCGGAGAATACGAGTCCAATGTAGGGAATTAAGCGCGGATTTGCCCGTTGTCGCATAAGCAGTCCAATGCCTATCCATGAAGGAATCGCATGCTGGGGAGTCCAAAATACCGACGTCGTACTGGCTGGATAGGAAATCCACCCGGACCACCACTGTAGATGATATATTGGACCGTGCTGGTATCCTGTGAAGGCATATCCGATTAGATCCGCTCCACCAAAAATTACGAAAACCAACGGAGCGACGATAGCGCTGGCCCTGTCTCCCAAGACAGCAGCAATGACTCTGAAGAAGAGAAAAACGCCAAGCACGGACCAAAGCGATAACGCAATATTTTGAACGTGAGGTGTCAAGGCCTTTAAGATGAGAGCCGGGACCAAATACCAACCAAGCGAATAACGAAGTACTCCACCCTGATCGGCCATTTCAACCGGCCAAGGATACTGGGCAAGCGCATTCACGATTGCGTAGTGCTTTGTCCAGTCGCTATTCTGGTGTAGTGGCCCGATGCCACCGGAAAGCCAGATCCAGGCGCATGCCAGGACCAAGAAATATACGCTCGTTAGCGATGGAACCATCCGATCATGCCGCGCTTTTCGGCCTACCAGCCTGTAGGCACAATATGCGATGAATGCACAACCCGGTATTGCCACAGCGATACGAGTGAAGGTCGCCAAAAACAGAAACGTCGGCGCGACAAGGTAAAGGATCGCCGATGTTTCGAACCATTCCAAAGGGGCGTCTGAATTTAGCATTGCAAATGCTGGCGGCACAAAAGAACACATATCATGCCACAAGAGTCGCGACTAACTTGACGCGAAACTGGCTGGCACCCCTCAAGAGATTCTGTCGCTTCGAGTCTCTCGAATGACTAGTACAACATCCCGTAAATACATTTAATAATTATCGGGCTGCAGATAGGGCTGCAGCAGCGTGACCACCACATCGGCCATCTCGTCGAGCGAACCCGTGCCCGGAAGCGGCTCCCAACGCCCGCTATGGCTACGAAAGGCAGCGCGATACCGATTGCGCCCGAGCTCAGTTAGCCGCGCCACGACGGTTGGCTCGTCGTCGTCCAGACGCTTGATCAGCAGGTGACGCCCGTAAGCTTGGGTGACGATCTGCTCGTGGCCGAGCAGGCTGCGCAGTTGACGCTGCAGTTCAGCACCGTAGTGTTTGGCGGGTAAAGCTGGCATCTGCGTTCCTCGATTACGATGCGCCGCTTTGCAGCGGATAGCCCCGGAAATTCCATTTGAAGGGGCGGGCGACCTGATTGTGCTCGCCGACGAACTGCTCGGTGCGCTCGCGCAGGTGCGCGGTGCTGGTGTGGCTGGCATGGCGCAGCACCCGGGGGGTATAGCGGGCAAACCAGAGTTCGATCTGATTGACCCAGCTTGCGTGCAACGGCGTGAAGTGGAAGTGAAACCGCTTGCCATGCCGAGCATTGAACGCCTGCCACACGGCTTGGGCGCGATGCGTGTTCAGGTTGTCCCAAACCACGTGCACCTGTTTGTCTGGGTACGCGGCTGCCACGCGTTCCATGAAGGCTACCAGATCGTCATGGGTGCGCCGCTCGCGGCACTCTGCCAGCACCGTTCCGGTATGCACATTGAGCGCGGCAATCAATGCCTGGGTGCCGTGCCGGATATATTCGAACTCACGGCGACGCAGCCGTCCTGGCGCGGGCGCCCGTCCCGCGTGCTTGCGCTCAATGGCCTGAATGCCGGTCTTCTCGTCGATGCTGAGCACGACCGCGTTTCGCGGCGCCTTGCGGTACAGCTTGCAAATCACGTTGACCTTCTCGCGAAACGCCGGGTCTGGACTGTGCAGCCACTGCTGTACCCGATGCGGGCGTACGTCGCCGGCCTGCAAAATGCGCTGCACGTGACTGCGGCTGATCTGCTCGACGACGACGCGCTCCACAGCGCGTGCCGCAATCTCGTCGAGTGTCGGCGTGGACCGTCCCTCAGGTTCCTGCGCTTCACACGCCAGAGCAATCAACTGCAATCGCGCTTCGTGCGTGATGCGTGGCGGACGGCCACTGCGCTCGGTTCGCGAATACCCTGGACACCTTACCAGGCAATACGCTTGCGCCACAGGCAGACCGTTTGCACCGAGACACCCAATTCCCGCGCAATCACCGTACTGGAGTGGCCCTCGTGGGCCCACAACGCGATACGCGCGCGCATTACATCTCGCTGCGCGGCTGAATACCAAAAAACATCGACGATGGCTTATCTGTCGTCATCGAGTGTAACTGACGAGCATTCCACCTTGCGGCGAAGCATCTACTTTTTTCATTTGCTTCGCGTTCACGCCACCACCATCACTGTCAGCCCCGCCAACGATGCACCCGGCCGTCGGCAAGCCGCGATGCGCTTACGCTCGCCCTTCGAGTCATACGGATGCAGCCCCCTCAATTCATATCCGCCCCAGCCGTAGGCAAAAAATTCAAAGTTAGTATCGGTATCGCGGCTAACTGCAACCCTCGCCCTTCTTTCAGTGAGAGAACTCAATTTCCCTGATGCCAATGCCTAGCCTCCGGCTATCCTCGCTGAGACCCGCCTCCTTGGGCGAGATCGCGTCAGGGAGGTCAAAGCGCAGCTTTATTTGCCCGGCTGTCAAAGGCGGCAGTTGTATGCTCAGCGTTTGCTGCGTGCCATCCAGGGTGAACTGTTGAGGGGCGGCCTCGTTTACGGAGACCAGAACGTTTTGACGACGGCCGTCCGGCGAAAAAGTTGTTAGGCTTATATGCGCCGAAGTCGCATTTGGCGCGCGACAAGTCAAGGTGGCATGCGCCCCGTCGGTCCAGCGGCCCCAATCTTCGGCACTACTAAAGCCAGACAATATCGAATTGGGGATATTGCCTTGTTTGCTGAAGTCGATGGTTTGAGAGCAGAGAAACCTTGCTTGGCTGGCCTCGGCATCAGTAAGGTAGAAGTAATCCCCGCCCTGCACGCCAGCGGACTTAACGTGTGCCTTCACAGTCGCGGCGAGCAAATTCGCTGCAAAACCGCAGCCGGGGCCACCATAGATGGGACCATCGCCTCCGTTTAGCAAAATTTTCCTGCAGTCGGGGCCAATCACGGCATATGCGCGTTGCAATTCTGGATCTTCTCCAATTCCGCCATACCTCCCCTTAAAGATTTCGGCAGGCGGATTATACGTGTTAGGCAAATACGTCTGAACGAGGCGTGAAACTGGCGATGGCGAGATATAACCAGCCTCGCTCAGTTGTGGCCGTTGATATCTAAACGTAAATCCGAAACACAGAACTACAAGTACCGTGATGAACGCCTTTTGTGTCTTGGAAACGCGCAGAAATGTGCCAATAAGTGACGCCGCCAGCGGATAAAAAAGAGGAATGTACCAAGTCGCATAGCGCGCGAGGCCAGGGGTACCTCCCGAGTTGAGATTTTCGGTCGATGATTGAACCGGAAGATTGATGGCCAGATAGCATGCGGAAAAGAAAACGTGATTCTTTACGCTTTGACTGTTCCAGCCTGATCTTTTCAACGCGATCAAGCCATAGACGACGAGGACAATCCCAAGTGGCCAGTTCGGGAAGAGACCAACATCCGGATCAAAGAGCCAGATATATGCGATTTTCAGATTGAGGCCGACCTTCGCCCCCCCTGCGAGAAATTGCGGATCGAAGACCCCGTACCGAAAAAAATAGTAGAGAGGATGTACGAACACCAGGAGTGCAGAAAACGCAAGCGCAACCACCTCAAAAAATGAGTAGGTGCGGTGCTTACGACGATACAGATCGATCAACAACGGTACGAAGGCCACCGCTGCGAAGCTGATATTTTGCGTTGATGCCACCGCCAGAAACAACGCGGCTGCAAAAAAAAGGGAGGAGTTGCATGCGATAACCCCAGCCAGAACAAAGCAGAACGTAAAGAACTCAGTATGTACCTTGTCCATGAACCAGATCATGGGTGAGCAAACCGTCAACAACAGGACGCCACCAAGTCCCTTCCACCCCGCCAGCCTGAGAGCCATCACCAATACCATTGCAAAAAGCACGGCGTGCGTGAACAAAAAGGCGTTGTGAGGTGTCAATCTGATACCAACGGCAGAAGGTATCAAGCTGAGAAAAGCCGTCAGCCCGCTATATGCCCAGAAGTGATTCACGTCGGCCGTAACGCCTAGCCTGAGAGCGGGAAACATGCCCATCAATTGCTGCAGCGGGACCATTGCTCTGATCGCCCCCGAATCGAACAGCGCGGTATATTGAGCCCAGCTTGCAGGGGTCATAAAGGGGCGCAGCGTGTCCTTCCAGGCGAGGAACAGTGCGTAGTACTCGGATCCGTCGCCTACCCGTGTAGGCGTCAACCGGGTCATGGCAAACACAAACGCGAGCGCTGGGACGAGGAGCGCAATTGCGTACATCCAATAGCGCGCGCTGGCCTGCGCCTGGGGACGCGTCGTGACTTCTTGCATGATTTATGTATTCACGAAAAAATTGATTCGATGTGCTGGGCTACCGACAGCTCCTCGATGGACGCACCGGCCTGCGTTGCGCTGAAACCTGCTCGGCGCAACATGTAGGCCGCGCACCGATACATGCCAGCTTCCCATAGGCGATGAACGATCCATCGGACCCGCGCTAACGTCAGGCCAAGAGTTCGTTGATCTTCACCGCGGCAGACTTGCCCTCCCGCACCGCGTAGTTCGTCCCTCGGTCTTCCGGATAAATCTGCGCCATCGTTGAAATCATCGCATTCGAGAATGGCGTTTTGGCGGACGGAACATACTTCGAATAATCGCGCTCGGTGACCGGTTGCGCATATTCCGCGCGCCAAACCTTCGCATCCTGAACCCACGATCTTTTCATTTCCGGGAACATCCGCTGAAGATGCTTGACGGCAAAGTCGAGATATTGATCGTCGCTAAAGCTCCAGACAGGATCCTGCGTCGCGAGGTAGCGAGACACGAAAACGAGGTGCTTGCCCTGATAATTCTCTGGCGGGTCGAAGTTCGTGTGCTCGATCACGCCGACAAACGGAAAGCCGGGATCGTTCACGTTGAGCCAGTATGTATCCGACAAGCTGCGATCCAGCTGCAGCACCAGACACATATTGCCCAGGTACTTGACGCGTTGAAGCGACTGCAGCCAATCGGGGCTAGCCACGTCTTTTAGGATGTCCGCAATGATGGGGAACGAAGGCGTGAACAGAAATTGCTTCGCCGAGATTTCCCCTTCCGAGGTCTTCAGCGAGAGCAGTTTGCCGTCCTTGACGTTGGCGCCGGACACATCGACGCCGTAGCGGATCTCGCCGCCAGCCTTGTTGATTGCCTCAGCCATGAATTGCGCCAACCGGCCAAATCCGCCACGGAAATAGGCCAATTGTTCGCCGCCCTGCTTGTCCCGCGTACTGCCTCTGAGCACCAGTTTTTTCCAGAACCAGACGGCATTGACCGCGTCGGCGTACACGGAGAACTTCGATTCGATCAGCGGTTGCCAGACGATTCGAAATACGTTCTTCCCACAGAGCGGCTCGAGCCATTCCCGAATGGAGAGGTGCTCGATCTCCTTCCAGTCGCGGATCTTGCGCACCTTGAAGACCAGAAGTCCAAGCCGGATGCGGTCGATAATGGAAAGCGGCTTGAATTTGAGCAGATCGAGCGGCGTCGACAAGCGCCAGAGGCGGCCATTGAAGTACATGCCCGTACGAGACGGCTGCGTTACGATCAGGTCCTCCACTCCGAGCTCGCGCGCGATCTCCGGAATGTAGTCATCGTTGTTGAACCAATGATGGTAGAACTTCTCTACGGTGACACCGTTGTCGAACTCAAATGTTCCCGCAAGGCCACCTGCACTATTGTCTTTCTCGAGCACCAGAACCTTCCGTCCTGCGCGAGAGAGATCCAGAGCGGCCGCCAAACCCGTAAAGCCAGCGCCGACAATTACAACGTCGTATTGATCGTGCATTACCTGATCCAATTCAAAAAGTGTTTTCTACGGCGTTACGTCGCTGAAAGAGAGACGGATTGAGCAGAATTGCAATTCCGCCGGCGACCGTCGTCGGTATCCACAGTGAGAGATGCGCGAGAACCGCGAAACTGGCCGCAGCCGGAGCCGAGCTTCCGAATACGACCGCCATCGAGTACGCAGCAAAATGGAAAGGTCCAACATATCCCGGCGATGACGGCACCAACGTCGAGAGCGTCGTCACCGCCATGATCATGAGCGCGGCTGGAAAATCCACGTCGATATTCAAACCGTGCAGGATCGACCAAAAAAGCCCCGTTTCACCAACCCAGATGCAAGCGGACAAGCCGGTCACGACGAGCAGCACGCTCAAACGCGACATGGCCCCAGTGCTGCCGACCAGGCCAGACACCGTGGCAATCACTTTCGCCAATTTTGCGCTTTTGCTCGCGACGCGGGCCTCGACATACGCAAGCACCTTGACTGCACGGCCGCTGAGCACCGCGATCACGAAAAGCAGTGTGCAGCCGACGACCGCGAGCAAGAACACGGTCCTCTGCAGCCACTCTGGAATCGTGGCCGACGAGCTTGCAAGCACGCCGACACCCAAACAGGCAAGCAACGTCAGCATGTCAATCAGCCGCTCGAACAGCAGGCTCGCGGTCGCGGTCACGCGGCTTACGCCAAGCGCGGCCGGGAAAACGAGCGCTCGAATGACATCGCCCGCCCGAAACGGCAAAACGTTGTTCAGCGTAATGGACCCGAGGAATGGCGCGGCACAACTCCTCGCGGAAATCACCGCCCCGCCGGCGCGCAACATCACTGCCCAACGCACGATGCGGAAGGTGTAGTCGAACGCGAGCGCGGCCATGCCAAGCGCAAAATAGTGCCAATGGAAATTCTCGACGGCAGTCTTGATCTCGTCGATGTCCACCTTCCGAAAAACAAGCACCAGACAAACAACGGATATCCCTAATCCTATTGCCTGTCGCGCATAGTTTTTCTTCGAACGGCCCACAGCGGGCGAATCTTTAGCCATTTTCTTGCAATAAGGCGGTTGTTACATGGTGACGAACGTGAGCGGGCTCAAGACGGGCAACAGTTGCCCTGGATTGGCGGGAACCAGCTGTTACGCGCCATCGCCCTTTCTCGCCGAGGCGCGATTCAAAGCCTACGCTATGTCCCAGACCCGCCATGGCGCGCGATCCGCCGACCACAATGCTTCGAGTTCCCGCTTGTCACGCAGCGTATCGCACGGCTGCCAGAACCCGCTATGTTGAAACGCGACCAGTTCCCCGTCTTTCGCCAGATTCGAAAGCGGGGCTCGTTCCCATGACGTTTGATCGTCGTCGATGTACGAAATCGCACCGGGTTCCAGGACAAAGAACCCGCCATTGATCCAGCCAATCTCGTCGTTGGGCTTCTCTTCGAAACTGGTCACCTGTTTCGAACCAGAGATGTTCAACACACCGAATCGGCCGGGAGGCTGTACGGCGGCTACGGTCGCAAGCTTTCCATGCGCACGATGGAATTCAATTTCCGCGCCGATGTCGATGTTCGACAGACCATCGCCATACGTGAGGCAGAACGTCTCCTGATCGACGTACGGCGCCACGCGCTTCAGACGCCCGCCCGTCATGGTATCGGGACCCGTATCGACCAGCGTTATGCGCCAATCCTCTGCATGATTGCTGAGAATTTGATGATCACCGGTCTTCAGATCGATGACCATATCCGACATGTGCCGGTAGTAGTTGAAGAAGAATTCCTTGATTACGTAGCCCTTGTAGCCAAGGCAAATCACGAAATCCTTGATGCCATGGTGTGCATACGTTTTCATGATGTGCCACAGCAACGGCTTTCCGCCGACCTCCACCATGGGCTTCGGCTTGGTATCGGACTCCTCGGCAATACGCGTTCCAAAACCACCAGCAAGAATAACCGCTTTCATAATATTCCTGTCAAAGCTTCAATTCAGTGGACTGCATGTTGAGACTCTGCTCAACAACAGCGACGGGATCGGCACGGAGCACCAGGTAGATTCTCAAAATATATTCGCCGATGATTCCCAGCAGAAATGCATTCAACCCAATGCCAAACAACACGAGTATGTGAATGCTGGCAAGGCCCTGTGGCAACGACGGATGCGAGAGCTTTAGAAAGACGTAATAAAGCGCGCCCACCAGACTGACTAGCAGAATCAGCACACCGACAAACGATGCCGCCCGCAGAGGCACGGTGGAATGGTTAAATACAGCCGTGAGGCCGAGCCGCAGCAATCGCCCAACATTGAACTTGCTCTTGCCTGCAGTTCGCGCGTCGCGATCATAGGGAATTCCGGTCTGGTTGAAACCCAGCCCCGCAATCGTGCCGCGCAAGTACGGACTCGCCGTCTTGACCTTCACAAGCAGATTGACGATTTTCCTGTCGATCAGACGAAAATCGCCAACATCCTTCGGTATCGGATGCTCGCTGATCTTGTCGATCACCCAATACCCGACTTTGCGGAATGCTCGAAGCAAGACGCCTTCTGGCCTCGCTTTTCTCACGCCGTATACGACCTGATAGCCACTGCGCCACTTCTCGTAGAACTCCTCGAGCATCTCTGGCGGGTCCTGCAAGTCCGCGTCGACCTGCATCACCGCATCGCCACGCGTATGCATGTAGTTGGCCAGAATCGAGCGCTGGAAACCGAAATTCTTGGAAAATCGAATCGCCCTCACCCTGCTATCGCGATCGGCGAGACGCGACAACAGAGACCATGTCCGGTCGTCGGAATGATTGTCAGAGAAAACAAATTCGAGGTCACAGCGATCGGCCATCTTGTCGGCCAGCGCACAGAGGCGGTCGTATAGCGTCTCGATGTTCCCCTCTTCATTGAGCACCGGAATAGAGATAGAGATGAGGTGCCGCTTGTTCGTCATTGACCAAGCCCTTCCGTCTGATTGGATTTTTCCGACAAGCATGATTTCATATACTCAACGATCGCCGGCAGCGACTCGCGAAACTTGATCGCAGCGGGCAGCATCACTGGCTCAAAGACTCTTGCAAAGTTCTCTTCAACAGGATCGGCAATGGCGCCGACTCTCAGCAGCTCGCTTTTTCCCAGCCCTTCAAATACGGCAACGGCAATGTCCCGTAGGGCAAGAGGGCTGCCATGACTCAACGCGATCGTTCCGCTCGTCGCCGATTCGGCCAGCCATCGGATAGCACGTGCCTCGTCTTCGAGATGGTGGTACTCGCGCAATTGCCGCCCCGATGTCATTGGAAATGGAGCGGAACGACGAATGGCGTCCAGGATCTGGCCGAGAAACATAAACGGAGTCGGCGCACCCAACCCGTATAGCGTGTGAATTTGCAGATGCAACGCTGTACCGCCGGAGCGAACCGAAGTGTTCACGTACTCGCTCAAGCGCCGCTTGCTTTCAACGTATGCATTTTGCGCTCCGGGAAAAGCTTCCATCACGGTGCCGAACGTGACGACTCGCATACCGAGCGGCGATACGGCAGCGATCAGATTTTTTGGCAGGTGAAAATTGACAGCCTGGAGCGACTCTGCCGGCAAACGCGGATCGAGCAGCCCCGATGTCACGAAGACGAGCGACTCGCCTGCCTGGCGCTCGAAATACTGGGTGATCTCGCGCTCGGCGCCGTCCCTCGACCATGCCTCATAGAGCATCCGATCCAGCATGACGAGGTCCGCGTCAGCATATTCACGGGCGATAGCCTGTCCTAGCCGCCCTCGCCCGCCGATCAGATAAATCCGCTTCACTGGATTGCCGCCCGCCACGCGTTGATCTGGTCTTCCGTAATTTCGCGAGCCGCAGCAGGATTCGCGTAGAAGTTGCTATACCAGGCCGAGGTCTGACGCACGGATTCCGCCGTATCCCAAACCGGTCGCCAGCCCAGTTGATTCCGCGCGAGGCCACTGTCCAGCGCCAACGCTTGCGCCTCAGGAAGCGGATCGTTCAAATATTCCAGTTCGGGCCGCCTCCAGCAGTCGCTCATCAATTCGAGCACTTCGCGCACCTGATATTGCGTGACATCGTGCGGCCCCAGGTTCCAGGCCTGCGCGACCTTACCAGGATTCCCGGATGCCAATCCGGCCAGGATCATGAGATAACCGTGCACGAGCGCAAGCACGTGCTGCCATGGCCGCGTGGCGTTCGGGAACCTGAGCGTGAGCGTATCGTTGCCAACAACAGCACGGACGAAATCCGGAATCAAGCGGTCTTCGGACCAGTCTCCGCCACCGATGATGTTACCGCCACGCGCAGTCGCGATCGCAGGCCCCTTGCCTTCGGACCACGGGTACGACGCAGCGTAGCTCTGGATAACCATTTCCGCAGCCGCTTTCGACGCGCTATAGGGATCCTTTCCACCAAGCGGATCGTTCTCGCGATATGGCCACGCCCATTCGTTGTTTTTGTAGACCTTGTCCGTCGTAATGCACAGGACACCCTTCACGCTCTTGACTGAGCGTGCCGCCTCCAGGACGTTGACCGTCCCCTGTGCATTGACCAGAAAGGTCCTCACTGGCTCGCGGTAGGAACGGCGCACCAACGGTTGCGCGGCAAGATGCAGGATCAGATCCGGCTCAAACGAGGAGACCGCCTCGAGCAGATGGTCGTAATCGACGATATCGCCGTACGTCGTTGCGATATCCTTGTCGAGACCTGCCGTCGTGAACAAGGATGGCGACGTTTCCGGTGGCAACGAGTAGCCGGAGATCCTGGCACCGATCATCTGCAACCACAAGCACACCCAGCTTCCTGTGAAACCGGTGTGCCCCGTCACAAGTATTTTCTTGCCGGCCAACGCTGCTTCAAAAGTATTCGTTCCCATCGGTATTCGGCATATCCTAAAAATAATTTGCGCAGCGCGTGCTCATCGCGCAAACAACGGTCGCGCTTGCAAAGTCACATCGCCACACACCAAGGCCGGCCAATGAGGTCGGCCTAGTTGGACCCTGATAGCGTATTTCGCGCACCTATGAATCGGTGGCGCCTCTGGCGCGACCATCCCGCGACTTGAGCCAAATGGCAAGAAACAAAGCAAAGCAAAGCAAGACCGCGAATTCTGGGGCCAATGCCAGATTATACCGGTGCCGTACGGCACCAAATCGATCTCATCGTGCATCGCCCCGATGCCCCGCTTCCGTGCGGGTTTGCCGTCCAGCCTTGTATGCCCAAATGCCTGACTCGCTCTCACGCACGCTAGCGCGCTGTGATGCCACGGCGCACCAGGTCAAATCTTGATGCCATCGAGCACGCCGTTTTCCAGCCACATTCGACACCGCTATGCCCGATTCGAACTGCCTTCCGCAGCCTTCACAAACCTTTCAATCTCAAATGTAGGCACAGCAGCAAACCGTTCGCAATAGGAAAAAAGGCCTCCAGCAAAGGCTTGACTTATCGAACTCAAGCCAGCATCTGGTCCAACTTTCCAAGAAGCGGGGCGACCATCTGTCCCCATTCGTGTTCCTGCTCAACGAATGCTCTCGCCCTCTTTGCCATTTGTACTGCCGCGGCCTCATTGGCCGTAAGCCACTCGATCCGCTCAGAAAATTCCGGCGGCGAATCTGCGAGTAGAAGGTCATGCCCGCTTCTCGCGCCCAAGCCTTCGTACCCCAGCGAAGTCGCCACAACAGGCAACCCCAGCGCCATATACTCCAGAATCTTGTTCTGCACGCCTGCCCCGATCCGCATCGGGCACACGCCTATGGCGCCGTCTCTGGCGGCGTCTGCCACCGACGCAACCCGCCCTGTCACCTCGACTCCGTCATAGGCCCTGAACCGCTCGGCAAGCGCGGGCGAAATCGAACCCACGATCCTGAACCGGTAATCCGCACGCTTGCGCAGCAAGGGCAACACGTCCTGCGCAAAGAAATGGCACATGTCCTCGTTCTGGACCGTCCGCATGTCGCCGATGAAGATCAGCACGCGGCTTGCCGTACTTCGCACCGAATACGGCAACCCAGACAAGTCGACTCCGTTCGAACACACCATGACGTTCTCGGCGTTCGAACCGGGAAACAGGTAATCCTTATCGGTCTGCGAAACCAGCACGGACAAATCGAAGTCATTGACGATCGTTCGCTCGTAGTCGCCCAGGCGCTGCGCTTCGAGACTGAGCACGCGCGACTTGAGCCCACGTGCATTCTTGAGCTGCTTGACGCGGCTGTAGTTCAGCGAGATCGCGTCCGTCATTTCGAGCACGCGCGGCTTGTCCGACTTGCGCACGTACTCGGCACAGCGCACCAGATGGACGAGTACGCCATCGTGCGAGGGCAACAACCGTTCGACTGCCGCGGCAAATGCCCGACTCCGGTAGTAGGCGACCTGCAACGGCGTCCGCGTGGGCAGCGCAAGCAGCGTATTCATGTACGAACGCGCCTTCGACAGAAAGACTCGCTCGACCCGGTCGAACACGCCGTCGTCAGGCAGCTCGCAGTCCATCTCTTCGCTCGTCTCGCACAGGCTCAGCAGCGTCAGCGAGTACTGACGCGACAACGCCTTACAGAGATGATAGATCCGCAGCTTGTCTCCGCCGATCACCGGATAAGGAAGCCTGGGTGTCAGCACCAGCAGTTTTTTCTTGTCTGTGGTCACGACAAACGTTCCCAGAATTGCTGAATCGACGGCGCAACGCTCGTCTCCGAAAATAGACGCGCGCGCTCCACACCGTCGCGGGCTCTCGCTTCGAACGTTTCGCCGCCGGTCCATATGCCCCGGATCTGCCGGGCGATATCGTCAACCGACCAGGGGTCGAAATTCAGGCCGCAGCCGCCGACGATCTCAGGCATGGACGTCGTGTTGCTGCACGCGACTGGCGTACCCGACGCCATCGCCTCCAGCACCGGAATGCCGAATCCTTCGAACAACGAAGCGAAGATGAATGCGCGTGCCTGCCGGTAGTGCTGCTTCAGTTCGTGCTCGGAAACATACCCGAGCAATTCGACGTGGCCCGAAAGTCCCAGTGCGGCTGCACGTTGCAGATAATGTTCGTGATGCGCGGATTTGATCCCGGCAATGCGCAAGCTGATGTCCTCGTCCAGCTTCGGCCTCGCCAATGCGAAGGCTTGCAGGAGACGATCGACGTTCTTGCTGGGCACCTCGCCCGCCACGGTGAACAGGTACGGCTGGCGATCCGCCTGACTCAGCGGAGGAACGAACCAGTCGTCCGCAATCGAGTTCGGAATTACGTGTACGTCCCGCTCCGACAGTCCGAACTGCTCCACCAGTTCCCGCTGGGTGAATCGGGATACGGTCAGCACGACGTCGGCGCGGCGAGCGAGCCTCGGCACCACATGCCGCCTGTACACCCGCCCAAACGTCTGATACGGGGATCTTGCCGGAGGCAGCACACGCCAGGGCTGCAGATAAATCAGATCGTGGATGACCGAGATCAGCCGGGTCCGCCCCGTTGATCGCAATGGTCCCGTGTTGTACGGGCACAGCAGGTAGTCCAGCTTCTGTGACTCGCACAGTCGCGGCAACTCGACCTGCTCCCACCACGGAAAGAAACCGCGGCCGCCGCTGACGCACGACCAGTCCGTCGTGGTCACGCCGCTCGGGGCGAGACCCAGCACCGACGCACTCACCGGTTCGATCAACCGGCGCGCGAATCTTCCCATGCCGCGGTAGTTGCCAACCATCCAGGTGATATCGACCCCTAACTTCACGCTGCATTCTCCCGCGCGGATTGAATCAGGATCGACATGAACCATCCAGAACAGATCGATAGACCGCAACGGTCTTCTCGGCACAGGCCTGCCACGTCAGCTCGCGCGCCCTCGCCAGCCCCGCCTCGCGGAGCACGTCGGCATCGCGTGTATGTTCGGTCACCTGGCGCATGGCATCGGCAATGTCGCCTGCGTTGCTGGGATCCACCATGATGGCGGCATCTGCCGCCACTTCGGGAACGGACGTCGTATTGGACGCAATGACCAGGAGGCCAGAAGCGAACGCTTCCACAACCGGCAGTCCGAATCCTTCGCACAGCGACGCAAACAGCAGCGCGGTGGCCGATTGCATCAGAGCGCGCACGTCGAAATCCGGCAAATACTGCAACCAGCGCGCACTGCCTTCGGCTTCGCTCGCTCGCAGGCGGGCGACAAGGCTTTCGCACCCCCACCCGGCCCGGCCCACGACGACCAATGGCACATCCCGACGCAACCCGGCCGGCAGACTCGCATGCGCGTCCAGAACCCGCTCGATATTCTTGCGCGGCTGCAAGGTGCCCACGCACAGGAAGAACCGCTCGGGCAGGTCCAGGCGCTTCAGTACCTCGTCACGGTCCGTCTGATCAATCTGTTCAAAAAATCGAGGGTGCACACCCAGCGGAACGACGGAAATGCGCTCTGGCGCGATGCCGAAGTGCTCCACGATCGAGCGCTTCGAATACTCGGAAATCGTGACGACGTGATCCGCCCACGCACCCGAGCGCCGCAACAGCCAACGGCGCAACGCGGCCAGCTTCACGGTCGTCCACTCGGGATTCGACAGTGGAATGGCATCCATCAAGGTCGCGATAACAGGTATCGTAGACAGTTTTGGAATCAGGTGATCGGTTGCATGGAACACGTCCACGTGCTGTGCGACGAGGTCCTTCTCGGCGACGCACTTCCACGGGCTCACGGCGCCCAGTGTCGCCATTGCCGCGTGGCGGCCGAGATTCACGGGCGGGCGGGCACCCGGCAACACGTCTTCGCCGACAAACGCACGAAAGCCGACGGGGACGAGATCGACCCCGCCGCCGGCAAGCAGGGCTCGCCCCAGCTCCCGGGTGTACGAGCCAATGCCGTCCACCCCGCCGTGCGCAATGCTACGGGCCAATGCCGTCGTACCAAAACCAACCTTCACCCATGCCCCTTGTTGTACATCCAGCGCGGTGTGTCTTTCCGCATTATTCTTTTGAGCGACCCGACGACGGGATCACCTGCTGCAGCAAACAACCGTGCAAAAACACGGCTCATGCAGCCGGCGAGCCCCGTCACCGGCGCCAGAGATGCCTCAGAACGAGAAGCCGCGCTCGTTGCGACGCAGGTCCGCTTCGACCATCATCGCGCACAGCTGCTCGAGCGTCGTCTTCGGCTCCCAGCCCAGTTGCTTCTTTGCCTTCTCCGGATTGCCGATCAGCAGATCCACTTCGGCCGGACGATAAAACTTCGGGTTGATCTTGACGAGCGTCTTGCCGGTCGCAGCGTCGACCGCGGTCTCGTTCTCGTCACGCCCCTTGAACTCGAGGTCGACCCCAGTTGCCTTGAATGCCATGCGCACGAAATCGCGTACGGTCTCGGTACGATTCGTGCCCAGCACGTAGGTATCCGGCTCGTCGGCCTGCAACATGCGCCACATGCCTTCGACGTATTCCTTCGCGAAACCCCAATCGCGCTTCGCGTCGATATTCCCCAGTTCGAGCACGTCGAGTTGGCCGAGCTTGATCTTTGCGACGGAGTCGGTGATCTTGCGCGTCACGAACTCGCGGCCACGCAGGGGCGATTCGTGATTGAACAGGATGCCGCTGCAACCGAAGATGTTGTAGCTTTCGCGATAGTTCACCGTGATCCAGTGCGCGTAGAGCTTGGCGACACCGTACGGGCTGCGCGGGTAAAACGGCGTAGACTCGATTTGCGGAATGGCCTGCACCTTGCCGAACATTTCGGACGTGCTCGCCTGGTAGAAGCGGATCTTCGGGTTGACGATGCGGATGGCCTCGAGCAGATTCAGCGGGCCGATGCCGGTGATCTCCGCCGTGGTGGCCGGCTGGTCAAAGGAAACGCCGACGAAGCTTTGCGCAGCGAGGTTGTATACCTCAGTCGCGCCGGTAGTTTGCAGCAGGCGAATGCTCGACGACAGATCCGTCAAGTCGTATTCGACCAGATGGAGGTTGGGGTGCTTCGCGATACCCAACTCTTCGATTCGCCAGAAGTTCACCGAACTCGTGCGGCGATAGGTGCCGTAAACCGTATAACCCTTCTCCAGCAGGAGTTGCGCAAGATAGGCACCGTCTTGGCCAGTGATGCCGGTGATAATGGCTGTCTTCATAGTGATGCTCTTTCCTTACGAAATGAATGCGCTTTTTGTGAAAAGCTCCGCCAAGGCTTGGGCACTTTGCGCCCAGGTCAAGAAAGGCATGCCTTGGGATGAAGGCGCTTGCCCCATGTTTTCAAGTCCCAACCAAGCCTTGATTTCAACGGCCAGATCCTGGCCAGTCTCCGCGGAAAAATAATAAGCATGATTGCCCGCGACTTCCCGGAACACAGGAATATCTCGTGCGATGATCGAAATCCCCTGCTGTGCCGCCTCGATCAAAGGGAGGCCGAAGCCTTCTCCATACGAGCCGGCGATCAGGCATGAACACGCGGCATAGATCTTTTCCAGGTATTCGTCGCTAATACCTTCCAGCCAGAACAGTTGACGGCCGAATGCTCTATGTCCCTTGATCCGCGAGACCAAATCCCCCATCAACCACCCTTGCTTACCCACCAGGACGAGGTTGACGTGTTGATCCTCTTGCCAGAGACGGTCGAATGCCTCCAGAACCTGGGCATACCCCTTACGGGGTTCCAGCGTCCCGACCATCAAGAAGGACGGCGATCTTTTCAGCTTCTCGAGTAAATCCTCGGCGTCAGCGGGGACTCCCGTCGAAGCGACGGAATCTTGAATATTTGCGCCTAGGTGGAACCAGTCAATCGCGAATCGGGCGTTGCGCTCGGGTGCATGTTGGGCCACCCATGTAGCAAGATCGCCCGCGACGGCCTCAGAAATACAGAAAGCGCCGTCATTCTCCACGACGACCTCCAGCCATTCACCAAAGTTCTCTGCAACGCCCGGCGCAAAATATTGCGGCAGAAAAATGCACAGCAGGTCGTACACGACGAACTTGACTTGCACGCCCTGAAACCTGAGCTTCTGGTAGAACGCCCGCTGCGCCGGCACGATCTCCGGCGCCAGGTCGAGACCGAGAAACACGTCTCCCGGGCCGTAGTCGACAGGAGCGTCCTGCAGCCACGCATCTTCAAAACCCATCAGCTTTGCCGTGAAGCGCCGGGCATACTTGTACGACTGGGCAGTCGTCGCATAAACCGGTTCCACCCTGAAGCCGCTGGGCGGGCGCTCCAGCCATTCCTTGATCAAGCTTCTTACAACGCGCTGGATACCGCTTTTCGCATCGCGCTGAACCAGCTCGGAGATATCCACTAGAAGCTGCCGCTTGCCATTGCGCGGCATAGTATTCCGGGCCATGGCCATCGCGGCCTGCTGCAATTGCCCGTCATCAGCCGACCCGACCTGCCTGGCGATCGCGCGCGCCAGTATACCGGGGTGTGACAGCCCGGCCGCATGGAAGTGCTCAATCGCATCCCGATACTGCTTTGCACACAAATCTGGGGCATGGTGATCCAGGATGACCTGCCTTGCGATACGACCCATGTTCGTACGCAACTGTGCATCAGAACGCAAGGTCTCCAGCGCTTCTATGAGTTGCTGTTCGGTAAATGTCTCCGGCAATTTCCAGACTGCGTCATCGTCGAGGTCGGCCATGCTGCCGTTGGCGTTGACAATAACGGCCTTACCGTAATTCATGCAGTCCAGCACAGCTGCGGAAGTTTCCCCTCTCGACAGGGTTCGCAACTGCACGCCGACATCGGCGGCCGTCAGATACTGGCGGAAGGTTGAAACATCGGCCCAGCCTGTGATCCGGACGTTAGCTTTCGAACCGAGGTCACGGATCAGGCGAGACACATCCTGCCCATATTGTCCCTGATCATTCTCCCCAACAAAGACAAGATGGCAAGTCGAATCTTTCGCAAGCGATGAATCTGCCCAGGCCTTCAGCAGTTGAAGATTCAACTTCATGGGACCTAGCAAGCCAAACGCACACACTAGATAGTCATTTTCCCCAATGCCCAGTGCGGCGCGCGCACCAACCTTGTCGAAATCGACATCGGCAACTCGCATAAGTGGAATCTCGACCCAGTCCTTCACGTCGCCGCCATACCATCGCTCGGCTTGACGTTTCGAATTCCCGGAGTGGACGATCAGGCCCAGACTCTTCTGAATCACCTCCAAACTGCACGGGTACTTCCAGACGGTGTCTATGATATCCGCCTTGTGATGGCGCTCTGCCAAACCGACGTAGCCATGGTTTTCATACAACGCCTGCGACCAGCACCCCGGAAGCCAGCCTTGGGTATCCATCTCCGCAACAATGCCTGACAGGAAAAAGTCATGCAGAACCACCACCCCAGGAACGACGTCCAGAAGCGGGAACATGTAGCGATGGAATGACGAATTGCCAAAGTGATAGATCACGCGATCATATCGACCGACATTCTCCACGAACCACTGAGGCGACCTCACCGTTACCCCATTCAACTGGGCATTTCCCACGGTATCGGGGTCGACGATGACGTCAATGTCGTAATGATTCGCAAGCTCGGGCAGGAGGTCGGCACTATAGTCCGCGATACCCGTGCGAGCAGGCGGCAGAGGGGACACATAGGCCAGCTTTAGCCGCCGCGACTCGCGTTGAGATGCAGGCTGCTTACCCTGGACATGCCATCGCTCCATGGCTGCGATGGTCCGGCGTGCGCTTTCATCCCACGAAAACTTACGCGACTGCTCTTTGCCGTGCCGGATGAGTGCTTCCCGGAAGGGAGCGTCGTTCAGGCCACGCTGTATCGCCTCAGCAATGGCTGCGTCGGAATGCGGATCGAACATGGCGTCATCCCAGCCGATGACTTCCGGCAGACTGGATGTATTGGCGCCAATGACAGGAGCCCCGCAGCGCATAGCCTCCAACGCGGGCAAACCAAAGCCTTCATGCCACGACGGGAAGACGAACAGCTTGCACAGGTTGTAGAAAAACAGCAGATCGTCGTCTGGTACGAATCCGGTCAGCACGACATCGTCTTTGCGCAGACCGTGTTGCTGCGCCAGACGTTCGAGCTCCTGCCGATTCGCGGGCTGTACCGAACATACGATCGCGAGTTGATGGTCGCGCCGCACCTTTTCAGGCAGCAGCGCGTACGCTCGAATCAGGCCTTCTACGTTCTTGCGGTGATCGATGCCGCCCGTGTAGAGCACGAACGGTTTGGTCAGCCCATACTGCTTGCGCAAAGCCGATTCGCGCTCCGGGGAAACGTCGATGGACAGGAATGAATCGTCAGCGTCGGTACTGATATTGACCGACCACTCCGCGGGCAAACCGAGATGTGCGATGCCTTCCTGTCGCGAGGACTCCGAAATACCCAGCCACAAATCGGCCCGGCGCAAATGCTCGATCTTCTCCAGATACCAGGACTTTACGGCTGGATTATCCAGATACGGAGTGGGATTGATATACGGAATCAGGTCATAAAGCGTGACAGCAACCGGAATCTCGTGTTGCAGGCGATGTACGCTAGTTACCGCGTCATCGCCAAGCCCTTCGATCAAACTCGTGATGTAGACAAAATCGGGCTTCAGCGCGCACAGAAAAGACTCATATCCCAATTCCGCCGCACGCCGCCGCCAGTCGTTGGATTTGTCGGCATGCGTCACAGGTCCAGCAGCGTGCCAGACACGGATGTTCTCGAGCGGCAGCAGGTCCGAAAAAGCCTCGCGAATAGGCCCGATGGTTTCCGGAAACAAGCCGTTGAGAGCGAGAATAATTTCATGCTCTCCACGATTGCGCGCCAGCCCTCTGGCAATCGCCTGGGTATAACGGCCTATGCCTCGATTGCGCGAACCCGTGCTTTGTGCACCCTGCATATCAATGACGATGCGCATCAACCCTCTTCCCTCTTCTCGTAGTTCTTCACTGCGAAAGCTAGCGCAGCATAGGTTTGTTGAGCACGCGGGCTCAATCCCTCCGGCGCAACTTCAGGCCGGGGACGATAGAGATGTACGGTATCCGAAACAACGGGAATCAATCGTTGCTTGACACCGGGAACACGATTGAGAGCAAATACGGCGAGCCGCCTGAACCAGGGATGTTTACCCCCGAACTTCGCGGCACGCTGAACAACGCGCTTGGCTCCGACCTTAAAAACAACTCTTCCTTGCCCTTTTAGCACGAGCTTCACGCCCCGAACCGGCCGGGTAATTCGCCAGGACGTACTCTGATAGACGGCATGCAATTGCGCGTTCGCCTGATGCAGCATGGCTTCGGTCTGCTCAAGCCGCGCCTGCATCTCCAGCACCTGGCTCTCGACCTGTTGGCGCCGTCCATCGGCACGCTGGTATCGTTCCTCCGAGTGCTGGTATCGCTCCTCGAAGTACTGATATCGCTCTTCGAAATGCTGGTACCGCTCTTCTGCGTGTTGATATCGCTCTTCTGCGTGTTGATATCGCTCTTCTGAGCGCTGGTATCGTTCCTCGGAGCGCTGATATCGCTCTTCGGCACGCTGATATCGCTCCTCGGCGAGCTGCAGTTGCTCCGACAGCGAATGAAGCTCGTCTGTCAACTGCTCGCCGGATTGCCGCGCGGTATCCTCCGCACGCTGCACCCTTGCCTCTATCTGAGCGAGACTCGATGCAATCCGTGTTTCGTATCGCTGCGCCAGGACGTCGATCGTCAGACCGTATTCGGCCTCGAATGCATCATCGAATGCGCCCTCGGTTGAGGCGGCCTCCTTCTGCGCGACGATTGCATAGTCGGGGCTCACACCGCCGAGGACATTCATGAAATGAATCTGCGCCTGTGCGTCGGTCAACGTCGCTGATTCCTGCAGGCGCACGACCTTAACGCGGTCAAACCCCGCATGTTCCGCGACGAAGGAAAGCAACAGCGGCGGAATAGGTTTCTGGTGCGTCGGATCGATATAGAAGTTGCACGTCGCCACAGCGATGTTTTCCGGATTCGGCGTCTCAAGAATGAGCAGGCCACCGGGTTTCAACACGCGCAGAGCCTCGGTTACGAGCCGCTTTAATTGCTCGAAGCTCACGTGTTCGACGACGTGAAAGGCCGAAATCAGTGCATGGCTGTTCGAATCCAGATTCGCGAGATACTCGATCGCATCTCCCTGGGATACCGAGAGATTTCGCTCCCGGCACGCCTCGAGCATATCGGCGTCGAGGTCGACACCTGTCGCGGCAAAGCCAGCGTCACCCATTAGCTCCAGCCACTCGCCGCGGCCACAACCAACGTCAAATGTCTTTGCTCCCGGGTACAACGCCGCCAACGGCTGAACGAACGGCGAATACTTGCCCAGTCGACCCTTGATCAGATCTCGTGAGCCGCGGTGCCGATCTTCAAACGCACGATAAAAGCTATCCACTACGGCAAACTCCTCACCGTCGTCCGTAGCCAGGCTACTCCGACAAAATCTTCCACTTTCATATTGACGACGTTGAACATCAACACCCGATCACGCCATTCGTAGTTGTTGGCCAGATGGGCATCTCCGGTGTGCAGCGCCACCGCGACCGAATAACTACCCACACCAATGTTGGCCGTAAATTCGAAATGCAATTCCACTGACTGGCCCTGGGCCAGATCGACCAGTACCTGCTTCAGGTGATAGGTATTCGTCCCGAACACCGTCTGCCCAAGCCGGTCTTTGATCATGTACCCGACCACCAGCTCGGGGATCGCATGCACGCATTTGACCTTGATGCGCAACGTAACGGGCTGCCCGACCCCGATCACTTCGACCGGTTGACCGGACTCGTCCAGCAGCGTGACCTCGTCGACCACGGCCTCGCCGGTGCCCGAAATGGTCTGCACCGCCCCACTGCCGGTGGTTTCCTGCTTGACGGAATGATTCGCGCGATCGGCCAGCATCGCGTTGTAGTAGTCCATGACTTCTTCAGGCGGCCCTTCGATCTCCAGCTTCCCGGCATTCAGCAGAATCGCACGATCGCAGATAGCCTGGATCGCCGCCTTGTCATGCGCAACGATCAAGAGCGTCGTGCCTTGCTTGCGAAACTCGCGGATGCGGTCGAAGCTCTTGTGCTGAAAATACGCGTCGCCGACCGAAAGCGCTTCGTCGACGATCAGCACATCAGGGCGACGAGCGGTCGCGACGCTGAATGCAAGACGCATCTGCATGCCGCTCGAATACACGCGCACGGGCTGATCGATGTATTCGCCGATTTCGGCGAACGCCTCGATCTCCGGCATCAGAGCGACAAGTTCGTCAACGCTGAAACCGAGCAACTGCCCGGCCATCATGACGTTCTGGCGCCCGGTGAAATCCGGGTGAAACCCCATCCCGAGTTCCAGCAACGCGGCAACCCGCCCCGTCATGGTCACGCTGCCGACCGTCGGCTGCGTGGTGCCAACGATCATCTTCAACAACGTGCTCTTGCCCGCACCGTTGATACCGATGATGCCAAGCGCCTCGCCGGACTGGACCGAGAAGTTCACATTCCGCAGCACCCAATGTGGCGTGTGATGCAGCTTGTTACGCGGATCGATCCACTCGATAAGGCGGGACCAGCGCGTCGGGTACTGCTTATATGCCTTGCCGAGATTGGTAACGGTAATGGTGCCCATCAGAGTTCATCCACCATTTCGCCCACATGTTTGCGGAACAAGCTGAAGCCGGCGAGGCACAATAGAACACCCAGTAGCGCAACGAGCCACAGCTGCGGCCATTCCGGCCAACGGCCTTGAACCATCACGACCTGGAAAGCTTCGATCAACGGCGCCATCGGATTGAACTGCATTCCTGTCTGGACAGGCTTGGGCAGAATGTTGATTGCATACACGATCGGCGTCAGCCAGAACCAGAAATTCAGCGCGATGCCGAAGAACTGCCCGACGTCACGGAAAAATACGTTCAGCACCCCTAGCGTAATGCCGAGGCCAATGGCAAACAGCGTCAGCAGCAACAGCAGCGGAATGATGGCCAGATACGTCAAACCGGGGAAATTACCGGTAATCAGCACGAAGACTGTGAACAGCCCGAAGACAATCGCGAAGTTGACCAGCGCATTGACCACCACGATCACCGGCAGACACAGCCGGGGAAAGCTCAACTTCTTCAGCAAGTTGGCGTTGTCGATGAACGCGGTCTGTGCGCGGCTCACAATCTCGACGAACATGCCCCACGGCAGCACACCGGCACACAGGTGAATGCTGTATGCAAACGTGCTATTCACGCCGGGCAACCGGGTGTGCATCACCTGGGAGAAGATCACCGTATAAACGACGATCATCGCAAGCGGATTGAGCACGGTCCACGCCGCACCCAGCAGGGAGTTTCGGTACTTGGACTGAAACTCCCGCTTGACGCTTCCCAGAATGAACCCGCGATAGGCCCAGAGGGCTCGTAGCATTCCCTGCATCAAGCCCGCCCGTAGACGTCCTGGAAGCGGACGATGTCGTCTTCTCCCAGATACTCGCCGCTCTGCACCTCGATCATCACAAGATCGAGCACGCCCGGGTTTTCGAGGCGATGCTTGTGGCCGGCAGGGATGTACGTGGACTCGTTGGTCCGAACGAAGATTTCCTTGTCGCCGTTGATGACCTTGGCCATTCCGCACACGACGATCCAGTGTTCGCTGCGGTGATGATGCATCTGCAGACTCAGGCTGGCGCCCGGCTTGACTTCGATACGCTTGATCTTGAAGCGGGGGCCTTCTTCCAGCACCGTGTAGGTGCCCCAAGGACGGCTAACGGTCCGATGCAGTTTGTAAGCATCGTGATTCTGTTTCTTCAGGCGGGCGACGACTTGCTTCACATCCTGCGCGCGATCGGGATGCGCGACCAGCAAGGCATCCGGCGTATCGATGATCATCAGGTCAGCCACACCCACCGCCGCCACCAGGCGGTCCGGGCTTTGCACGTAGGTGTTGTGGCTATCGACAAAGATCGCGTCGCCGACGGCACGGTTGCTGTCCTGGTCCGGTGCGACCAGATCGCGAATTGCGCCCCACGAGCCGATGTCGCTCCAACCGAAGGTGGACGGCACCACAGCCACATTCGACGAGCGCTCCATCACCGCGTAGTCGATCGAGATATCCGGCATCTTCTCGAACGTCTCGGCAGGAATCTCGAGCATTTGCCCCGACGACTTGTCGGCATGCAACGATGCCCAGCACGACTCAGTCGCTGCCGCGACATCGGGGGCATGGCGTTTCATCTCGTCGAGGATCACCCCGGCCTTGAAACAGAACATGCCCGAATTCCAAAGGTAGTTGCCCGTTGCAACGTATTCGGCAGCCTTCACAGCGTCCGGCTTCTCGACGAAACGCAGCGCCATACGGCCGTCGCCGATTTTCTCTCCTGCTTCGATATAGCCGAAACCGGTGTCCGGGCTCGTCGGAACGATACCAAACGTCACCAGCCTGTCGCGCTTCGCCAGTTCGACCGCACTCGCAATGGCCGCGGCAAAACCCGCCTGGTCCTGAACCAGGTGATCGGCGGCGAGCACCAGCATCAGCGCATCGCGCCCGTACTTTTCCGCCACGTAGCGCGCTGCCATGGCCACGGCAGGCGCCGTATTGCGGCCCATCGGCTCGAGCATGAATGCGCCGGACTGAGTTTCGCCGAGCTTCGCGCAGGCAAACTCGTCCTTGCTCATGAAGTAGTAGTCGCGGTTCGTGACCGTCAAGATCTCCCCGCGCTGCGAGGGCGCGTCGATTCCGGCGACCGCCGCCGCCCGACAATATGTCTTGAGGAGCAGGCTCTCGCCATCGGCGAGCTTCATGAACGGCTTGGGGTGCCCTTCACGCGAAACCGGCCAAAGTCGCGTACCAGCACCACCGGACAAGATGACGGGGATTAACATCACATTCACTCCAGATTCAGTATCCGCTGGCGAAGGAAATCCTCCGCCACTTATATTGGTATTGATGAACCGCCAAAGTAGTGTCGGCTTAACAAGCCAAACCGGGCCGGGCCGGGCAAGGATTATATCCGGCGAACTACTGTCGTCCGTAACACAAGGTAATGATCGTCCCCCATTGAAGCCCAATCGACAGGGACCTGTCACACCTGAAAGCAAAAACCTTACCTGACGGTTACTTCGACCTCGGCAAAGGCGTTCGAATCTCCATCGTCGAACCAGGCAATGCCCTCCTGAACGAGGGTCAATCGCAGAACGTACGTCCCGGCGACGGATGGCGCGACGACGAGCGCCTGCATTTCCCTTTCCTCACCCGGCATCAACGACGCGTGCAGCGTTGTGCGCTCGCCGTCGAACACCACGGCCTGTGAACGCTTCGCGTCAAGCCAGTGATACGCGACATGCACCGGATTCGGCGCGCGACTGGCGATCTGGTAGCGAGACTGGTTGCGCAACCCGATCTGAACGAAGAACCGCTCATCCGCAGCCACGTGCGGCGGTGCAGAGAGCATACGCACCCCGAAGTGGGTTCGGGCCTGCTCGGCAACAGGCTCGTGCCAGGACTTCCTGACCAATGTTTCCGCCTGCCGATAGCGCTCCATCAATAGCGAACGCATCATCTCGCCCATGCGATCTTCGAAGAGCTGGCAAGCCCAAACGTACAATTCCTGATCGAGCGCGGTCAGTTCGCGAATCGCGTCGATTTCCGCCGCCGCCAACTCGCCATTTCCCGACCGATTCGACGAGGTGTTTAGTCTGGGCACCGCGAAGCTGGGAAAAAACTCGAGCTCGTGGGCAAGAAGACTCATGGAGTCGCGCATTCGCTCGGTGATACCGAAAAACGCGAATGATTCAAGCCGCCTTTTTGCGAGATCCAGCAATTTCCGATCGTTTCCACGTTCGGCAAATTCCTTGACGGCCGCGCGTCCGTATCCAACCGGATCGCGCGACAGCTTTTGATAGTCAAGGTCCGCCGCCAAAAACAGCGTCTGCGTATTGACGATATCCCAGTTCGTTTCAGGATCCCGAACAAAGTCCAGCAGCGACCACCCTCCACTTTTCATTTGCTGATGCCGGTATGCGTTTTCATCGCGCATCGCATGCAGGTACCACGAAACGGTACGTTGCAGCGGGTCCCGGAGCATCGTGATGTAAGTCAGATTCCGCTCGAGGTAGGTGCCCAAACCATGCCAAAGATGACCACGGAACAACCTGTACCGCTCCATCGATTCCAATGGGAGTTCGAACAAGTCCGGAAGCAATTGCGCCGGACAGATCTCTTCCGGACCGTATTGATCATCCAGGAAAGAGATAAGCGAAGTCCCCCCCGTTTTCGGGATATGGAGGTAATAAACAGGATCGGTCATTCAGTTAATCATCTTGATGAAACTTCAAGGTTGAGAGCGCAACCTTCTCAAACTGCTGTCTGATCTACTCAGCCAAACACAGCCGCAGCGCATCGTGCCAATCCGGCATCCGCAAACCGAACACCTCGGTCAGCTTGTCCAGCGACATTCTCGAATTGGCCGGCCGCTTCGCAGGCGTCGGATAGTCGCTTGCGGGAATCGGCAAGACCGTCGGCGCATCCGCGCCCATCGCAGCCGCGAATATCGCTTCTGCAAAGCCGTGCCACGACGTCGCTCCGGCCGACGTCAGATGGTAGACGCCGGAACGACGCACCCACCAGTCGGTGTCATCTGCCGCTGCGCCTTGCGCGACGATGTGCGACGTCGCAGCCGCAATCGTCTTCGCCCAGGTCGGCGCGCCGATCTGGTCCGCAACGACTCGCAATTCTTTCCGCTCGCCGCCCAGCTTCAGCATCGTCTGCAAGAAATTCTTACCGCGTCGGCCGTACACCCAACTCGTGCGCAGGATCACGTGCGCGCATCCCGTCGCCGCAATCGCACGTTCGCCTTCTAGCTTCGTTTCCCCATACACGTTCTGAGGATTCGTCGCGTCGGTTTCCACGTACGCGCTCGATTTCGCACCGTCATACACATAGTCGGTCGAAAAGTGGATGAGCGCACCACCGGCACGCGCAGCCTCTTCCGCGAACACGCGCGGCACATCGACGTTCAAGCGTCGTGCAGCCTCGGTATCGGTCTCGGCCTTGTCCACCGCCGTATACGCAGCGGGATTCACAATCAGAGACGGCTTCAGGTCCCGTACGAAGGCTCGCACACGCTCTAGATCGGAGAGATCGAGCGTCGACCTGTCGCACGGCACCACGCGGCCAAGCCCCTGCAGCGAGCGCAGCAATTCGAATCCAACCTGGCCAGTCACGCCCGTCACGAGGATCGTCATTTCCCGACTCATAACGGCCTCAAGCGTAGAGTTCGGCTTCGGCCAGACGCACGCCGGCTGCGTCCTTCGCCGCCAGCACCGGCTCGCCCTCGATCGGCCATTCGATGCCGATATCCGCATCGTTCCAGATGATGCTGCGCTCGTGCTCCGGGTACCAGTAGTCGGTCGTCTTGTACAGGAACTGCGCGGACTCCGACAACACGACAAAGCCATGCGCAAAACCCGGCGGCACCCACAACTGGCGATGATTGTCGACCGACAGATTCACACCAACCCACTTGCCAAACCGCGGCGAGTTTTTGCGGACGTCGACCACGACGTCGAACACTTCGCCTTCGACCACACGCACGAGCTTCCCCTGCGCATGCTCGATCTGATAGTGCAGCCCGCGCAGCACCCCTCGCGACGAACGCGAGTGGTTGTCCTGCACGAATTCGACGCCCTGCTCCACGTGCTCGGCGAACTCGCGCGCGTTGAAGCTCTCGTAGAAGAACCCGCGAGCGTCACCGAACACCTTGGGCTCAATGATCTTGACTTCGGGCAGTGCCGTCGCCGTTACCTGGATAGCCATGCAACCTGATGAGTGAGAATGTTCTGGAGGTACTGCCCGTAGCTGTTCTTCGCCAGCGGCTTTGCAAGCTTCAACACCTGCTCCGCATCGATCCACTGCTTGCGATACGCGATCTCCTCGGGACACGCAACCACGAGACCCTGGCGCTTCTGCAGCGTCGCAATGAAGGTCGCCGCTTCGATCAGCGAATCGTGCGTACCGGTATCGAGCCAGGCGTACCCACGCCCCATGATCTCGACACTGAGCGCGCCGTCAGCAAGATAGCGCGAATTCACATCGGTGATTTCGAGCTCGCCGCGCGCCGAAGGCTTGATGTCGGAGGCGATATCGCACACGCGATTGTCGTAGAAATACAGCCCCGTGACCGCATAGTTCGAACGCGGCTTCGCGGGCTTCTCTTCGATCGACACCGCACGGAACGACTGATCGAATTCGACCACGCCATAACGCTCGGGATCGTGCACGTGATAGGCGAACACCGTCGCACCGCTCTCTTGCGCATTAGCATGCTCGAGCTGCTTTGCGAGATCGTGTCCGTAGAAAATGTTGTCGCCAAGGATCAGCGCCGACGGATCGTTGCCGATGAAATCCTTGCCGATGATGAACGCCTGCGCGAGTCCGTCGGGCGACGGCTGCACGGCGTACTGGATATTCATCCCCCACTGGCTGCCGTCACCGAGCATCGCCTCGAAACGCGGCGTGTCCTGCGGCGTCGAGATGATCAAGACGTCACGAATGCCCGCCATCATCATCGTCGACAGCGGGTAGTAGATCATCGGTTTGTCGTACACCGGCAGCAGCTGTTTCGACACGACGTGCGTGATCGGATACAGCCGCGTTCCGGAGCCGCCCGCGAGAATGATGCCTTTACGTGCCATCGCCTTGTTCCTCACCCGCGCTTCGCATAATTCGTCTCGACCCACTTGCGATAGTCGCCCGACACGACGTCATCGACCCATGCCTGATTGTCGAGATACCAGCGCACTGTCTTCGCAAGGCCGGTTTCGAACGTCTCGGCGGGCTTCCAGCCGAGTTCGCGCTCGAGCTTGCGCGCATCGATCGCGTAACGGCGATCATGGCCCGGACGATCCGTCACATAGGTAATCTGCTCGCGGTACGAACCCGCCGCCTTCGGGCGCAGTTCATCGAGCAAGTCGCACAACGTGTGCACGACTTCGAGATTCCTCTTCTCGTTCCAGCCGCCGATGTTATAGGTCTCGCCGACCTTGCCCCGCGTGAGCACCTCGCGGATCGCGCTGCAATGGTCGCCCACGTAGAGCCAGTCGCGCACGTTCTGGCCGTCGCCGTACACCGGGAGCGGCTTGCTGGCGAGCGCGTTGGCAATCATCAGCGGAATCAACTTTTCCGGAAACTGGTACGGGCCGTAGTTGTTCGAACAATTCGTCGTCAGCGTGGGCAAGCCGTACGTGTGATGGTAGGCACGGACGAGATGGTCCGAACCCGCCTTGGTCGCCGAGTACGGGCTATTGGGCGCGTACGGTGTCGTTTCGGAGAATTGCGGGTCGGTTGCCGAGAGCGAGCCGAACACTTCGTCCGTGGAGACGTGCAGGAAACGAAACGCGGCCTTTTCGGCTGCGGGCAGGTCGCTCCAGTACTGGCGAGCGGCTTCGAGCATCGTGAAGGTGCCGACGACATTGGTCTGAACAAAATCAGCCGGACCATGAATCGATCGATCGACGTGGCTTTCGGCCGCGAAGTGCAGCACCGCGCGCGGCTTGTGCTCGACGAAGAGCGTGTCGAGCGCTGAGCGGTCGCAAATATCCACGCGCGCGAATATGTGCTTCGCATCGTCCCGCAACGATTTCAGCGTCCCGAGATTGCCCGCGTACGTGAGCTTGTCGACATTCAATACGGCTTCGTCCGATTGACTCAGCCAGTCAAGCACAAAGTTGGCGCCGATAAAGCCGGCACCGCCCGTAACCAGAATCATGGAACTCCTTGTATTGCGCGAGTGCGGAAGCAATTCTGGCGTCAATCTTTACACCAGATGACCTGAAAGCTAACTGTAGAAATAGCCTTCGTGCGGGAGAAGCGCCCGATCCAGCAGATTCAGCCTTACCTACCCCCGCAGATTCTGGTTCTAATTTTATCGATAGAGAATTATAAGGATACCGTGTACGAACGCTACCCCCCTAACATCTTGAAACAGCTTGACAAATTCGTTTGGCATTTTTCGTGCCATGCCGGGGTCGAATCGTTCATCCGCCATGCATTAGCCTGTTTCCGCGGCGTCACGCGACGGCACTCATCTTGTGATACCGTCATTGCCTCGCGCCACGCCGTACACCCCCAGCCATCAACCGAATGAAAGAGCAAGCGCCGCATCCCGCCCCTCTCGCTTTTGGCGACCTTCAGGGTTGCCTCTCACCATTTCGCGAACTGCTCGCCAAAGCCGCGCCCTCCCCGGACACGCCGCTCTGGTTCGCGGGCGACCTGATCAATCGCGGTCCCGCGTCGCTCGAAACGTTGCGCGAGGTGATCGAACTCGGCGATCGCGGCGTGGCGGTGCTGGGCAATCACGACCTGCATCTGCTGTCCGTTTCGGCAGGCATTCGCAAGGCGAAGAAAGACGACACCATCGGCGACATCCTGAGTGCACCCGACGCCGAAGATCTGCTGCACTGGGTGCGTCATCGCCCGATCGCGCACTACGAGAACGGCATGCTGATGGTGCATGCAGGCGTTTTGCCTCAGTGGGACGTCGATCTCACGATGGAACTTGCGCACGAACTCGAAAAAGCGTTGCGCCGCGACAACTGGCGGGAAACACTTGCCGGCCTCTACGGCAACCAGCCGAACCGCTGGTCCAAGGACCTTAAGGGTATCGAGCGCCTGCGCGTGACCTGCAGCGCGCTCACACGCGTGCGTTTTTGCGACAGTGACGGCGTGATGGACTTCTCAACCAGCGGCGGCCTCGACTCCGCGCCGCCAGGCTTCATGCCGTGGTTCGACGTACCGGGGCGCAAGACCGAAGACATCACCGTCGTGTTCGGCCATTGGGCGGCGCTTGGCCTCACCCTGCGCAAGAACCTGGTCGGGCTCGACTCGGGCTGCGTCTGGGGCGAGGAGCTCTCGGCGATCCATCTCGTCGGCGATCCGGGCAAACGCATCCTCACGCAGGTGCCCTGTGAGAGTTGTCGCGCTATTACGAACGACTAACGCACCCACGAGCGCGCAGGCACAAGCCTTCTGGCGTCAAGTCGCCTGCGCCACTCCATGGGGATGCGCGGCCGCCTCACCCCGCATCGTCTCCAACGCCTGCCCCACAGCCTCCTGCGCCCGCGCCGCCAGCTTGCGCCGGTCATCCCCCGCTTCGATCGCCTCGCCCACATAAACGTGAGCGGTCAGCGGCCCGGACTTAAGCATCGCGTCGAGCGAATCCTTGAGCGAGAGGTCGTCGATATACGCCGGCGCAACCGACTGCCGCCCCTGCGCATCCTCATACAAAATGCACAGCGGCTGCACCGGCCTCCCAGCCGATACCGCCGCCTGGAACATGTTCGAGTGAAACGGCTTGAGCGCGAGGCCATCCGAGGTCGTGCCTTCGGGAAACACGCACATCAGCTCGCCGCGCTCGAGCCGCGCCGCCAGCTCATGCATGATGCGTTTCGCATCGCTTCGCTTCTCGCGCTCGACGAACACCGTGTCGAGATTCTGCGCGAACCAGCCAATGAGGGGCCAGTTGCGGATCTCGGCCTTCGAGACGAACGGCGTGGGGCGCCACGCGTTGATCACGTAGATGTCGATCCACGAGATATGGTTGCTCACGACGAGCGCGCCCGCGTCGAGCCGCGCCGCCTCGTTGTGCACGACGAGCCTCATGCCGCATAGTTCGAGCATCTTGAGGGACCATGCGCGGTTCATGGCGTGGCGCTGATCGGCGCTTGCGCGCGGAAAACGCAACGCGACGGTCAGGGCACCGCGCAGCAAATGCGCGAGCAGGCGGGTCTTGCGAATGAAGAGGCTCATGTTTGACGATTAGCTGAATCGCGAAATCCTAGCAGATGCACGTGACACAAATCTGTCACGCACGTTCGCAACTCAATCGAAACTGCGCTCAAAGCCCACGCGGCCCGCCACGAGCGTTGCGCGTACCACGGCGGGCAGTTCGTAGCCGAGGAACGGCGTGTTGTGTCCCTGACTCTTGAGCGCGCGCGGCTCGACGCGCCAGTGCGCATGGGGATCGAACACGCAGAGGTCCGCGCTCGCGCCCACGGCGAGCCGTCCCGCCGGGCTTGCCAGATCATGTTGCATCACGGCTGCGGGCGCCGACGTCACATGGGCGAGCGCTTTCGCGAGCGGCACGCGCGCTTCCTGCGCCCATTTCACCGTGAGCGAGAGAAGCAGTTCGAGGCCCGTCGCGCCCGGCGTCGCTTCGGCGAAGGGCAGCAGCTTCTCGTCGTCGTCCACGGGCGTGTGCTGCGAACAGATCGCGTCGATCGTGCCGTCGGCGAGGCCCGCGCGAAGCGCCTCGCGATCGCGCTGCTGGCGCAGCGGCGGGTCGAGCCGGAACTGCGCGTCGAAATAGCCGATGTCCATGTCGATCAGATGGAGATGGTTGGCCGTCACGTCGCAGGTCACGGGCAGGCCCTCGGCTTTCGCCGCGCGCACGAGCGCCACGCCCGCCGCCGACGAAAGATGCTGCACGTGCACGCGCGCGCCCGTCACGCGCGTCAGTTCAAAAAGCGTATGCAGCGCAATCGTCTCCGCGCTCACCGGCACGCCAGAGAGGCCGAGACGCGAAGCCAGCGCGCCGCTCGCGGCCACGCCGCCCTTTGATAGATACGCGTCCTGCGGCCGCAGCCACACGGCGTAGCCATAGGTGCTCGCGTACTGCAGCGCGCGCAGCAGGACCTGGGTATCCGCGATCGGCGTGTCGGCCTGCGTGAAGCCAATGCAGCCCGCTTCGGTCAGCGACACCATCTCGGTAATGACCTGCCCTTTCAGGCCAACAGTGAGCGCGCCCAGCGGATGCACATGCGCACGCGCAAGTTTGCCCGCACGATACTTGAGCATTTCGACAAGGCCGGCCTCGTCGAGCACAGGGTCGGTGTCGGGCGGGCACACGAGGCTCGTCACGCCGCCCGCGAGCGCCGCGTTCATCTCCGAGTCGAGCGTGGCCTTGTGCTCGTAACCCGGCTCGCGCAGGCGCGCGCTCAAGTCGACGAGACCGGGCGCGACCACGAGGCCGCGCGCATCGAGCGTGCGGTCCGCCTGGAAGCCTGCGGGCGCCGCGCCAAACGCTGCAATCTTGCCCGCTTCGATGTACACGTCCTGCTGCTGTTCGGTCCCGGCCGCCGGATCGATCAGCGTACCGCCTTGAATATGGATCTTCATCTGTTGCCCTGGCCTTCTAGCGGCTTCAATCGTTGTTACCGGCGACGATACCCATCACCGCCATGCGCACCGCAATGCCGAAGCTCACCTGGTCGAGGATCACCGACTGCGGACCGTCGGCGACCTGCGAGTCGATCTCCACGCCGCGATTCATCGGCCCCGGATGCATGACGATCGCGTCGGGCGCGGCGAGCGCGAGGCGCTCGGGCGTCAAGCCCCAGCTCTTGAAGTACTCCTGCGCAGAAGGCAACAGCGCGCCGCTCATGCGCTCGTTCTGCAGGCGCAGCATGATGATGACGTCGACGTCTTTCAGGCCTTCGTCGAGGTTATGAAACACGCGCACGCCCATCTGCTCGAGGCCGCCCGGCAAAAGCGTGCGCGGGCCGATGGCGCGCACCTCGGGCACGCCGAGCGTGGTCAGCGCGTGGATGTCCGAGCGCGCCACACGCGAATGCAGGATGTCGCCGACGATCGCCACGCGCAGGTTCGTGAAGTCGCGCTTGTAGTGGCGGATCGTGTACATGTCGAGCAGGCCTTGCGTCGGGTGCGCGTGGCGGCCGTCGCCGGCGTTGATCACGTGCACGTGCGGCGCGCAGTGCTCGGCGATCAGGTACGGCGCGCCGCTCGACGCGTGGCGCACGACGAACACGTCGGCGTGCATCGCCGAAAGATTGCCGATGGTGTCGAGCAGCGACTCGCCCTTGCTCGTCGATGAAGCGTTGATGTTCAGGTTGAGCACATCGGCCGAAAGACGCGTGGCCGCGATCTCGAACGTGGTGCGCGTGCGCGTGGAGTTCTCGAAAAACAGGTTGAACACCGACTTGCCGCGCAGCAGCGGCACCTTCTTCACGTCGCGGTCGGTCACGCTCACGAACTGCGTGGCGGTATCGAGCACATGCGTGAGGATCGCGCGCGACAACCCCTCGATCGACAGCAGGTGTTTAAGCTCGCCATTCTTCGTGAGCTGTGGATTGCCCTTGAGGAAGCCGTAGCGAAACCGCGTATCGTCCGCTGGGGACGCGGCGGGCGTGGGCTGTGTGTTCATCGCGTGAATCCTGGATGTGATGGCCGGCGTGTGGCCAGCGTGCGTGCCTGTACTTCTGCCGTCGCTGCCGCCGAATGTATTCGATGCGCGCGTCAGCTACCGCTGCCCTGCTCGACTTCAAAGGCGAAGCGGCCGTCGGGGTTGTGCGCAAGTACGAGCGTTTCGTGTGCGCCGACGCTCACTGCGCCGCCGGTGAAACGCGCGGACACCGGCAGCTCTCGCCCGCCGCGCTCGGCGAGCACCGCGAGTTCGACGGAGGCCGGCCGCCCGTAGTCATAGAGTTCGTTGAGCGCGGCGCGCACCGTGCGGCCCGTGTACAGCACGTCGTCGACGAGCAGAATGTGGCGGCCTTCCACCGCGAACGGCAGCGCCGTTGGGCTCGCCTTGCTGTGCAGGCCCTTTTTCGCGTAATCGTCGCGGTGCAGCGCGACGTTGAGCACGCCCCATTCGTGCGTCCCGACGTCCTGCGCGAGCCGCTCGGCGATCCACGCGCCACCGCTATGGATGCCGACGATCGCCACGCCGCCGGGCGCGCCAAACGCATCGGCGTGATAAGCCGCGCGAATCTCGTCGAGAAGGGCGAAGTACAGCGCTTCAGCGTCGGGAGTAGTCATTGGGCAACTCGCATCGGGCAACTCGCGGGCCAGTCAGAGCGGGAGTTCGTCGAGGTACTGCTGGAGAATCACGGAGGCCGCTTCGGCGTCGACATGGTCGACGCGTTCGCCGCGCTCACGCAGCCGCGCTTCGGCGTCGACAGACGAATAGCGCTCGTCCACCCACACCACCCGAAGGCCGAAGCGGCCGTTGAGCTGGTTGCCGAAGCGCTTCGCGTGCTGCGTCATGATGTGTGGCGTGCCGTCCGGATGGCACGGCAGGCCGACCACAAGCAGGTCGGGCTGCCACTCGCGCAGCAACTCGCCTATCGCTTCGAAACGATAGTCGCGACTCTTGTTTGGAATGACGGTGAGCGCCCGGGCGCTGCGCGTGAGCGCATTGCCGAGCGCCACGCCGATGCGCTTTTCGCCGTAATCGAACGCAAGCAAGGTGGCCTCGCCGGCCCCTCGCCCAGCGGCCACGCTCATGCGTGACCCGCCTCGCCCGACAACATCGTCGAGGAAATGCCGAGCAGCGCGAGCGCGGCTTCGAAGCGTTCTTCGGCGGGCACGTCGAATACGATCTTCGGATCGGCCTCGACCGTGAGCCAGCCGTTCTTCGAGATTTCGTCCTCGAGCTGACCGGCGCCCCAACCCGCGTGGCCGAGCGTGAGGAGGAACCGTTCGGGGCCGCTGCCGTTGGCAACGGCTTCGAGCACATCCTTCGACGTGGTCATCTCGAGCCCGCCCGGCACCGACATCGAAGACGTATAGCTCGTGCCCTCGGCGGGCGCGTGCAGCACGAAGCCCCGCTCGGTCTGCACCGGGCCGCCGAAATAGACGGGCACGTGCAGGAGCGGCTCGATTTCGAGCTTCAGGTCGATGCGGGAAAAGAGTGCCTCGAGATCGATGTCGGTGGGCCGATTGATGACGAGACCGAGCGCGCCGCGCTCCGAATGATCGCAAAGGTAGACCACCGTTCCTGAAAACGTGGGGTCCGCCATGTTCGGCATGGCGATCAGGAACTGGTTGGTCAGATTGATGCGATCGGTACTCTTGGACATGGTTTGAATTCTAGCAAAGACGATGCGCAATGGCGGCGCGCTGCCAGGCCGGAAGTCGGGCGCCCGATGGCCGCCACGCACTTTGCCAGCCGCTACGCGTTGCGCATTGCAGGGAATAGCTCACTCTAACACGCGCGCGCTGCGCCCTTGCAAGGCAATGGGCCAACGGCGCAAGGCCGGTGCCCGGCGCCTGGGCGGCCAGACGCGCGCCGCCGATCCGCCCGCCCGGTGCATTCAGTGCGCAATGGATTGCGCTGCGGGCTGCGCTGCGGTTGGCGCCACGCCGCCAACGATCGCCGCCCCAAGCGCACGCACCGCGGGCGTGGCGTCGGGCTGCGCGATGCCCGCCGCGACCTTGTGCAGCATGGCGCGCAGCGCCTCACTGGCGTGCTCGATCGCCTCGGCGCCGGGCGCCTGAACCGAGGGCGCGCCGTGCGCCTCGAGCGCCTCGAGCGCCGCGAGCGTTGCCGCGTGTGCGGTGCGCCGCCAGGCGAGGCCGAGGGCATCCGCGAGCTGGCCGACGTGACCGAGCCCGAGCGCCCAGGCCGCCGCACCGATGCGATACGCCGCCTCGGCCGCGACCAGCGCGTCGGCAGGCTCCGCGCCCGCGCCGCGCAACGTCAGCGTGCGTGAGTGCGTGCCGAGCGCGATCATCGCCGCATCGGCAGTCTGCAGAAAATCTTCATACGCGTTGCCGTTCACGACGAGCGCGCCCAGCTCGCGCGTGGGCGCCACGCGCGCCGCGAGCGCGCCGGCCTGCGCGCTGCCGGCTTCCCACAGCGCTTCCGAGGCTTGCGTGCCGGCGATATGCCATTCGACGGTCAAGCCGTAGTCGTGCAGCAAATCGACGTCGACGGTGTCTTCCGCGGCGGCCCCGAAGAGCGCGTAGTCGCGCCATAGCAACGCCAGCGTCGAGCGCACGAGCGTTTGCGGCGCGAAGCGCAGGCCGCGCGCGTGCTCGCCGATCAGCAGATTGCAGCGCGCGTAAAGCCGCCGCACGCCCTCGTCGCCCCATGACGCCACGCCGCGCCGCAGCGCGCGTGCGCACGCGGCGGCAAGTCGCCAGAAGTCGTAGGGATCGGGACTCGATAGCTCGGCCATGCAGGCGTCCATTTCGTCGAATGCCGCGAGCGCGAGCGCGTTGGCCGCCCGGCTGCCGTTGCCAATTTGCGATTTCAGCGCATGCAGCAGCGCCTGCTCGAAGCGCGCGCGCACCTGGCCAAAACGCTGCGCCGGCTGCGGATGCAGCGAAGCGGGCGCGAGCGGCCTGCCCTGCAGCGCCACGTCCTCGTAAGCGAGCGCGATGCCCGGCACGTGCTCCGCCAGTGCGGCCAAGAGCGCATGCTGCCGCGCAAAAAGCGCGGGCGAGCACGCCAGTTCGCGCAGATTGCGGCGCTCGAGCGCGGCGACGAGTTCCTTGAGCGCCTCGCTGAACAAGACGCGGATTTCAGCGTCTTGCACTTCCTCGGGTGCATGGAGCGGCCGCGCGGGCAAGCCCGGCGGCGGCGCGACGGGCACCGGCGCGGCGAGCGCGAGCGGGGAAGCGAGGAGCAGCGTGTCGGCAAAGCGCGCCGCGGCAAGCCAGCCGGCGTCGTGCAGCGTACGGGCGGCCTGGCGCAGCGGCCGGGCCACATCGCGCTGCTCTTCGAGCGCGGCAAGCGCCTGGGCGAGCGCGCCATGCGCGAACGGCACCGCACCGCCGCGCGGATTCGGCAACGCTTCGAACCGCACATCAGAGCTTGAAGGATGACTCATAGGGCAGCGCCGAAAACGTTAGCGGGCCGACCGGGCGGGCAATCTCGACAGTGGCGTCGACGGGAGCATCGACAACCGCGACGGCAAGCGCAAATACGGTGCCCGCCGTTGCGACACCGCACTCCACACCCGCCACACTTCTGGAATCTGCAGCCAGACTGCGCGCCGACTATCGCCAGCTATTTGAGCAACGCGCTCAGATCTGGACCATCTCGAAGTCTTCCTTGCGCGCACCGCACTCAGGACAGGTCCAGTTGATCGGGACATCCTCCCAGCGCGTGCCGGGGGCAATGCCTTCGTCTGGCAAACCGGCTTCTTCATCGTAAATCCAGCCGCAGATCAGGCACATCCAGCTTCTATATTCCATTCTTATGCCGCGTCGAAAAGTCCGAAACCAGTCGGAAAAAAAATCGGGGAAACGAGAGCCATGATGGTACCTTGTTGCCGTTTCCATGCCTAGCAAGAGGAAATCTGGCCTGCACGGGATCAAACAGAATGCGTTGCCGCGAGCGGCTCGTGCGGCGCGGAAAAATCCTCGCGCGCGCCGGGGTCATCCGTCCCCCGGATTCATCGATAAGCCGCATAATTAAAGCATTCGCTTATGACGGCACGGTACGCCGCGCCCGAAGTCCAATCCATCTCGCCACGTTCATGCCCAGCGACACCCCTCCCATCGTCCTCACCTTCGGCCTTTCCGACCCGACCGGCGGCGGCGGACTTCAAGCCGACCTGCTCACGCTCGCCAGCATGGGCTGCCACGGCGTCACCGCGCTGACCGGCTACACGGTGCGCGACTCCGCGGGCTGCGACGAAGTGACCGGGCTCGACCCGGAAACCGTCGCCACCCAGGCGCGCATGCTGCTCGAAGACATGCCGATCGCGGCGTTCAAGGTTGGTGCGGGCGCGCGCGCCGAGGTCGTGAGCTCGATCGCCGAAGTGGTCGCCGACTATGACGACTTGCCGCTCATCCTCGCTCCCGACTTCACGCTCGACGACGAGCACGTGCTCGCCGCCGACGAACTGCGCGAAGCCATGGCCGACCTGCTCGTGCCGCAGACCACGCTGCTCGTGGCCGACTCCGCCACGCTGATCGCGCTCGCACAGCCAGACGGCGACGCGGAAGCGCCCAGCGTCGACGCGGCCATTGCGCATCTGCTCGCCACCGGTTGCGAGTACATCCTCGCGATGGAAACGGGCACGCATCGCGTGGTCAACACGCTGTATTGCGAAGACGGCCAGTTGCGCCAGGATCTGTGGGACCGCTCCACGCAGCCGATGATGGGTGTGACCGACACACTCGGCGCCGCCATCGCCGCGCTGCTTGCCAATGGGCAGGAGCCGCCCGAGGCCGTGCGCGAAGCGCAGGAATATGTGTATCAGGCCGTGCAGAACGCGTTCAGGCCGGGGATGGGCGCGTGGCTGCCCGACCGGTTCTTCTGGGCGCGCAGCAACGATACGGACGCGGACGAAGCCCCGCCCGGCGAAGCGAAACAATAAGACTGCTGCCTGGCCTTCTGCGCGGAGGCCGGCCGTGCAAACCGCACGGACGAAAAAAAACTCGCATCGCTGCGAGTTTTCTTTTCGGGCGAGGGAAACACCCCTCACGGGGCGCTCCCTGCACGTCGATGTAATTTCGGCAAAAGCCTGACTCTGCATGGGACCGGAGTAGGCGCTGAAGCACCAACTCCGGATCGCAATTACATGTCCATGCCCATGCCGCCCATGCCGCCGGGCATGCCGCCGGGCATCGGAGCATCTTCCTTCGGCACTTCAGCAACGGCTGCGTCCGTCGTCAGGAGCAGGCCAGCGACCGAAGCTGCGTTTTGCAGCGCGGTACGCGTGACCTTCGTCGGGTCGACCACGCCGGCTTCCACCAGGTCGCCGTACTCGCCGGTCGCAGCGTTGTAGCCGTAGTTGCCTTGACCAGCAGCAACTGCTGCCACCACGACCGAAGCTTCTTCGCCGCCGTTCGTGACGATCTGGCGCAGCGGCTCTTCCATGGCGCGCAGGACGATCTTGATACCTGCGTCCTGGTCTGCGTTGGCGCCCTTCACGTTGGCGATTGCCGTGCGTGCACGGATCAGCGCAACGCCGCCGCCCGGGACGATGCCTTCTTCAACGGCAGCGCGGGTTGCGTGCAGCGCGTCTTCCACGCGTGCCTTCTTTTCCTTCATTTCGACTTCGGTCGCAGCGCCAACCTTGATCACTGCCACGCCGCCTGCCAGCTTGGCAACGCGCTCTTGCAGCTTTTCACGGTCGTAGTCCGACGTCGCTTCTTCGATCTGCGTGCGGATTTGCTTCACGCGCGCTTCGATGTTCACGGCTTCGCCAGCGCCGTCGATGATCGTCGTGTTTTCCTTGCCCACTTCGATGCGCTTGGCTTGACCCAGTTCGGCCAGCGTTGCCTTTTCGAGCGTGAGGCCGGTTTCTTCCGCGATGACTTGACCGCCGGTCAGGATCGCGATGTCTTCCAGCATGGCCTTGCGACGGTCGCCGAAGCCCGGAGCCTTGACGGCGACGGTCTTCAGGATGCCACGGATGTTGTTGACGACCAGCGTTGCCAGAGCTTCGCCTTCGACGTCTTCAGCGATGATCAGCAGCGGACGGCCAGCCTTCGCGACTTGTTCCAGAACCGGCAGCAGATCACGGATGTTCGAGATCTTCTTGTCGAACAGCAGGACGAACGGGCTTTCCAGCACGGCGACTTGCTTGTCCGGGTTGTTGATGAAGTACGGCGAGAGGTAGCCGCGGTCGAACTGCATACCTTCGACGACTTCCAGCTCGTCTTGCAGCGACTTGCCGTCTTCGACGGTGATCACGCCTTCCTTGCCGACCTTGTCCATCGCTTCAGCGATACGGTCGCCGATCGACGTGTCGCTGTTTGCCGAGATCGAGCCGACTTGAGCGATTTCCTTGTTGGTCGTGCAGGGCTTGCTGACCTTGCGCAGCTCTTCGATTGCTGCTGCGACGGCCTTGTCGATGCCGCGCTTCAGGTCCATCGGGTTCATGCCCGATGCGACGTACTTCATGCCTTCGCGGACGATCGACTGGGCCAGAACCGTAGCCGTCGTCGTGCCGTCACCGGCGTTGTCGCTGGTCTTGGAAGCCACTTCCTTGACCATTTGCGCGCCCATGTTCTGGAGCTTGTCCTTGAGCTCGATTTCCTTTGCGACCGAGACACCGTCCTTGGTGACCGTCGGGCCGCCGAACGAGCGCTCGAGCACCACGTTGCGGCCCTTCGGACCCAGCGTGACCTTCACTGCGTTGGCGAGAATGTTCACGCCTTCAACCATCTTGGAACGGGCGGAATCGCCGAACACGACGTCTTTAGCTGCCATCTTCTAACTCCTTGAATTCTTGAATAGTGAGCGGTGGAATGAACTTACTTGTTCACCACGGCCATGATGTCTTCTTCGCGCATCACGAGCAGTTCGTTGCCATCGACCTTGACGGTCTGGCCAGCGTACTTGCCGAACAGGACGCGATCGCCGACCTTCACGTCGAGCGCGATCTGGGCGCCCTTGTCGTCGCGCTTGCCCGGGCCGACTGCCAGGACTTCGCCTTGATCCGGCTTTTCTGCCGCTGCGTCCGGGATCACGATGCCCGAAGCGGTCTTGGTTTCTTGATCCAGGCGCTTGACGATCACGCGATCATGCAAAGGACGAAGGTTCATGGATAGATCCTCTCTTGATTAGGACTTGAAGCGACTCAAGAAAACCTGGCTGCCGGTAACCGCCAGCCAGAGATGTTGTTAACACCAGAGTTGTTAGCACTCTCATGCGGTGAGTGCTAATTATATGGACGGGGAGTGACAAATTCAAGAAGGGGCGGAATGGGGAATTTCCGTTGAGATTGGTTCGACCCCGGAGGCACTTTTGCTAGTTCAGGTTAGAACTATCGGATGTCGGGCCTGGTGCCACATCGAATTATTCTTCAATTAAAACAATAGGATAGATCGACGCGACATCCGAGCCGACAAGAAGCCGCATGACTCTGGAAGCAACGGCATCCAGCAAGCAGGCCCCGGCCTGCCGGGTCATCCGGGATGCCTCTCGGGGAAATCCCCGATCCTGCCATGATCCGGCGCGATTTATACGCACAACCGGTTTGTTGGCGCCCACTGCTCGCGGGCAGCGCATATGTGCGGTAGGCAACACCGGCAATTAACGGATGAACGGAAAATCACTCATATGATCTTTCGAGCGGCTGCGCCCGGTCAGGCACCGCCGCTCTCCTGCGCATGCAGATCGTGGGTTCCGCGAGGCTTCGCCGATCGCTTCAACGACGATCCTGAACATGCCGAAATGGCGTCGCCATGACGGTGGAACGACAGCATGTCAGCTCAGATGACTCGTAACCAGAGTTTCCCCACACCATGCAAGTTCTGTGGCGGGGCGCTCTATCAGTACGCCGATTCCTGCCCTTACTGCGGCACGGATCGTCCGCTGGATACCGTTGCGCACGCGCGCTCCAAAGCCACGTTGAGAGTCCTCGATTCCGCGGCAGCGTCTATGCCTGCCGTCGCAAAGGTCGCGTTTGCCGGCGCAGCCGCATCCAGTCGCCCCACGGTGCAGGCCGACTATCTGCACTACTATCAACTCGAGCAACACCGCCCGTTCTGGCACACCGGTAAAGGGCGCTTCGCGAAGGGCGTATTGCTCGCCTGGCTCATCGTCGCAATCGCCTACGCTGTGTTTCTCCTGTACGGCGAAAGACACGGGCAGCAAAGAGAAGTACGCGCCTCGCGTGCGAGCCTCGCGCAGAACAGCTCGCCAAACGCGAATGCCCCACTCGCGCGTGACGCGAACAATCAGGAAGCGCGCGAGGTACCGCGCAACAGCGCACCGGCGGAGCAACGCCGCGACAACGCGCTGCAAAGCGCGGACCGATGTGCCACGCAACGCGCCTGGAATTGCGTGCGAGAGCAGGCATCGGAGGCGCTCGCGATTGATCCGGGCAGCCTGCACGCGCGATCGTTGATGGAGCGCGCCATCCTGGCGACGGGTTGGTCGCCGCTCCGTGCGCCGAAGGGCGCAGCGCAAGTGGATGCGGCGGTGCCACTGCCGCGCGATGCGCGCACCGTACCGTTGCCGTCGTCGCAAGATTGGGGCGTGGCCACGCCGTCGGCATCGCAAGACCCGCCCGCATCCGCGCCACCTCCCCCGCTGCCGGGTGCGACCAACACTCCAGCAAACGCGAATCCGACGGACCTCGGCGATGCGAATCCGAACGCCGCGGCGACCGCTGCGGACGAATCCGCCAGCACGGGCGCTCCGGGTCCGGCCAGCAACGATAAAGGCGCCGATGCACAGGAGCGCGCGATTCTCGAACTCGGTTGGAAGCACGCCGCCCCCTCCGAAGCCACACATTGAAAACGATTCCCTGAAATGGGGAAATCCGCCGTTCATCACTTCCAACGTGGGTGAAAAACGATGCTGAAAATGACACTAGCGGCACTGGCGGGACTGTTCACCCTGCTTTGTGCGCCGGTCGCCGTCTCCGCCGCGGCAGACGCGAACTACAAAATCGTAACCGGCCAGGAGCGCGGCACGTACATTCAGATCGGCCAGGACCTGGCGAAATGGGTCGCGCAGCCGGCGGGCATCAGCCTCGAAGTGATCCCATCGAAAGGCTCGGCCGAAAACGTGCAGCGCATGCGTTTCGAGCCCGGCGTGAAGCTCGCGCTCGTGCAGTCCGACGTCTACCAGGCCTACGTCGACATGGCCAATTCCGGCAACGAAGAGGCCGGCACGCTGATACGGCCACTGCGGCTCATCATGCCGCTCTATGACGAAGAGATTTACTTCGTCGTGCGTAACGATTCGCCGATGAAAGCAATCAACGAGATCAAGGACAAGGTAATGAGCGTCGGCCTGATCGGCAGCGGCACCGCGCAGTCGGCGACCACGCTGTACCGCCTCATGTTCGGCCAGCCGATTCCCGAGCAGAACGCGCAGCACCTGAGCAACGAAGACGCGCTGGCCGCGCTCATCGTCAAGAAGATCGATGTGGCCATCATCGTCGCCGGACAGCCCGCCAAGCTCTTCACCGACATGAACCCCGAGCTGCTGCAGCAGATCCGCTTCCTGCGCGTCGATGCGAACGCGCCGGAAACGGCGCGCGCAAAGCAGACCTACTATCCCGCGACGATCCACGTGTCGAGCTACCCGAACTGGCTCAAGGAAGACGTGCCGACGTGGACGGTCAAGGCCTTTCTCGTCACCTATGACTACAACCTGCGCGATACGGTCGGCAACCTGAAGCGTTTTGCCGATTCGCTCTGCGCGAACTTCGACAACCTGCAGGAGCACGGCCATCCGAAGTGGAAGCAGGTCAAGCTCGAGCTACCGGGCCTCGGCAAAGGCTGGCAATACTATCCGCCCGTCGAACGGCGCCTCAAGGCGTGTTTCGCGCATCGCGCCGCGATGCAGGCGGCCGCGCCACCGCGCGCTGCTGCAGCGGAACAAGTCAATGCACGCCCGTGCTCGGACCAGGAGCGCCTCCTTCTGCTCTGCAAGTGATTCGACACGGAATGAACGTCCAGTAACAATTGGCGAATCGCGCGAAGAGCATATCGGGGTGTGCATGCCAGCAAATCCGCGATGTTGGCCTCGGCCATACATGATCGCAATCGTCTGTACTCCGACAAATGGCAGGCTTGTTCCGCCATGTAAAGCAGCGCGGTTCGCGGATGCGATAGAAATACGGGGCTCGGACCACGACATCGTCGGGCAGTTCGTTCGCCCCGGATGCGGCGACGCTACGCGTCGCTTCCTGAGAGACGTATCGGATCGAATGCAAAGCCTGTGATCCAGAAGGCTGCCGGGAAGGCAGAGTTCGTGCGCCAGAAGGCGGACTCTGTGTTCCGGCGAACGGTAATCCCCGCGCAGCCTCCCTAATATGCGCCTACTGTTAATCCTTTGACCGGCGACCGCACGTCATGAGCGTCTCGAAGCTCAGTTCCTGGGGCCACTACCCGTACGCACCGCAAACCGGCCGCGAGCCCGGTTGGCGAGAGAACGCGCAGACTGCGCTCCGCGACGCCGCCAAGCGCTTCGGCACGACGTTGCCCTTCGGCAATGGTCGCAGCTATGGCGACAGCTGTCTTGCCGCCACTGACCACGTCCTAATGCTTCGCGGTCTCGACCGCTTCATTGCCGCGGATTGGAAAACCGGCGTCATTCGTGCTGAAGCGGGCGTCACGCTCGGCGATGTGCTAGCGCTTGCTGTGCCGCGCGGCTGGATGTTGCCTGTCACGCCCGGAACGCAATTCGTAACGCTCGGCGGCGCGGTCGCCAACGATGTGCACGGTAAAAACCACCACGTGCGCGGCACCTTCGGACGACATGTGCGTCGCTTTTCGCTGCTGCGCTCCGATTGCGAGCCGCTTGAATGCGCGCCCGAAGAAAACCCGGAGTTCTATCGCGCAACGATCGGCGGCCTTGGCCTGACAGGGATCGTCGAATGGGTCGAACTGCAACTGATGCCCGTCGAGTCGAGCCGCCTGGCCACCCACACGCGCGCCTTCGGCAATCTCGATGAGTTTCTCGCGCTGTCGAACGAGTACGACGCGAAGCACGAGTACGGCGTGGCGTGGATCGACTGTTTAGGGCGCGGCGCCTCGCTTGGGCGCGGCATCTATGCCAGCGCCGACCACGCAACCGACCATTGCTTTGACATGCCGCGCCGCCCCGTGCGGAGCGTGCCGTTCGCCCCGCCGTGGTCCCCGGTGAACCGTTACACGCTGAAGCTATTCAACGAGTTCTACTACCACCGGGCGGCGAGCAAGGCAGGGCCCGACGTGGTCAACTGCGCGAGTTACTTCTATCCGCTCGACAGCATCGGCGAATGGAACCGCCTGTATGGGCGACGCGGCTTTCAGCAGTATCAGTTCGTCGTGCCTGATGACACGGCACGCGACGCTTTGCACGCGTTCCTCGACGCGATCGCCTCGAACCACGCAGGTTCCTTCCTTGCGGTGCTCAAGCGCTGTGGTCCGCTCGTCTCTCCAGGGCTGCTTTCGTTCCCAATGCAGGGAATTTCGCTCGCCCTCGACTTTCCCCAGCACGACACGCGCAACGCAACGCTTTTCGCGCGACTCGACGCGATCGTGCGCGAAGCGGGCGGCCGCCAATATCCGGCCAAGGACGCCCACATGAGTGGTGCGGATTTTCGTGCCGCCTATCCAGCGTGGCAGACACTCGAACAACTGCGCGACCCGGCCTTGATGTCGCGCTTCTGGCAACGGACAACCCGGTAATGGACAAGAACATTCTGATCGTGGGCGGCTCTTCCGCCATCGCCGTGGCCTGTGCCCGGGAATGGATCAAACGTGGGGCGAACTTCATGCTGGCTGGGCGCCATGCGACGCGTCTCGACGCGGTTGCCCAGGACCTGCGCGTGCGCGGTGCCGGCCGGGTCGGCACGTTCGTGCTCGACGTGAACGATTTCGAACAGCACCGCGCCATGCTGGACGCCGCCATGACAGAGCTTGGCCGCATCGACATCGTTCTACTCGCGCACGGCACGCTCTCCGATCAGTCGGAGTGCGAACGCGATCCACAGGCCGCGGTGCGCGAGATCACCGTCAACGCCCTCTCGACGATCGCCCTGCTCACCCTGCTGGCCACCGTGTTCGAGGCACAAAAGAGTGGTTCGATCGCCGTCATCTCGTCGGTGGCAGGCGACCGCGGCCGCCCTTCGAACTACGTCTACGGCACCGCCAAGGCGGCGGTGACGACCTTCTGCGAAGGGCTGCGCGCGCGGCTCTTCAAGTCGAACGTGAAAGTCCTGACGATCAAGCCGGGTTTCGTGAACACGCCAATGACAGCTGGACTCGCGCTGCCGGGCCCGCTCGTCGCCTCGCCCGAGCGCGTGGCGACAGACATCGTGCGCGCCGTGGAGCGCGGCAAGGATTCGCTCTACACGCCGTGGTTCTGGGCAGAAATCATGCTCGTGATCCGCTCGTTGCCTGGTTTCGTATTCAAGAGGATTTCCCTATGAGCAGTCCGGCTGCCAGCATGACGCTCAGCCGTTCGCGGCTCGTGTTCTGGTACGCGGTGTTCGCTGCCATTTCAATCGGCGCGAATTTAGGCAGCCAGAGCCTCGCGTTCCATCTGTACCAGGGCCTGTATGCAGTTGCAATTTCGGTCTGCATCGGAACAGGCGTCGGGCTGGTCGTCAAATACCTGCTCGACAAGGCGTGGATATTCCGCTACGAGCACCGCAGCGTTGCACACGGTGTGCGCACGTTCACGCTGTACGTTGCCATGGGACTCGGCACGACAGTCGTTTTCTGGGCGGTGGAGTTCGGCGCGGATGCGCTCTTTCACGAGGAAATCGCGCGCCTGGCTGGTGGCGCACTCGGTCTGGTGATCGGCTATGTCACGAAATACCACCTCGACAAACGCTTCGTTTTTTCTTGAGCACGTGTGCGCTGCAGCACAAAGGCCCTACGCCGCCGTCGTTACGATCCTTTCCCGGATCGCAGATTATGCGAGCGCGGGCTGTGCTGCGCTCCGACCAACGCCCCGACAACCTGTCCACCTGTTCCTGTCCCGGCACGGAGAATGAAGATGGCCACGCCCGCAGCACACCCTGTCCCGCTGTGTGTGGACCTTGACGGAACGCTCACGCGCACCGACCTGTTGTTTGAAGCCTTCTTTGTGCTCGTCAAACAAAGTCCGCTGTCGATCTTTCTGTGCTTCGTCTGGGCGCTGCGCGGGCGCGCCTATCTGAAGGAGCAGATCGCCCAACGCGTAAACATCGACGTTGGCGTCCTGCCCTACAACACTGAATTGCTCGCCTGGCTGCGCGACGAGCGAGCAAGCGGGCGCGATCTGTATCTTTGCACGGCCACTAACCAGCGCCTCGCCTCCCAGATCGCCACACACATTGGACTCTTTACCGGTGTACTCGCGAGCACGGTCAGCAACAACCTGCTCGGCAAAAACAAGGCGCGGGCGCTCGTTGAGCAGTTCGGCGACCACGGCTTCGACTACTGCGGCGATGCGCGAGCGGATTTGCCGGTATGGCGCCAGGCCCGGCAGGCGATCGTGGTCGGCGACAAGCACATTGCCGCCGCGGCCCGCAAGACAAATGCTGCGATCATCTTTTTCGAGGAAAAGCGCCGGCTGATTCCGCTCGTGCTCAAGGAAATGCGCGTGCATCAGTGGGTGAAGAACGTGCTGATCTTCGTGCCGCTTCTCACCGCACACCAATTCACGGAGCGTTCCGCACTCGCTGCCGTCTGTATCGCTTTTTTGTCGTTCAGCCTGGCTGCTTCGTCGGTGTACCTGCTTAACGACATGCTCGACCTCGACGCCGACAGGAGGCACGCGCGCAAGCGCAGCCGACCATTCGCGTCGGGCAAGCTGTCGTTGAAATTCGGCATCGTGCTTACCGCGGGACTGCTCGCCGCCGGCGGTGGCCTCGCAGCACTCCTGCCGCGCGAGTTCGGCGTCGTAATGGCCGGCTATTTCGTGACCACCGTTGCTTACTCGTTCGCGCTCAAGCGCATGACACTCGTCGATGTGTTCACGCTTGCGTGTCTGTACACCGTGCGGGTGATCGCCGGCGGCGCGGCAACTGGCATCCCGCTGTCGTACTGGCTAATCTTGTTCTGCGTACCGATTTTCCTCTCGCTTGCCATGGTCAAGCGTTATGTCGAACTCGACATGATCGTGCGCGAAGGCAGGACCGAAGCCGCCGGCCGCGGCTACATCACGCAGGACATCTCGATCTTGCGCTCGTTCGGCACGGCTTCCGCATACCTCGCCGTGCTCGTGCTCGCACTTTATCTGAACACGCCGGAAATGAAGGCGCTGTATCACCACCCGAAGGCATTGTGGGCCACATTTGCACTCACGCTCTTCTGGGTGAGCCGGATCTGGATGTGCGCGTTTCGCGGCATGATGCACGACGACCCGATCGTATTTGCGTTCAAGGATCGTGCGAGCCTCGCCGTGATTGCATTATCCAGCCTGAGCATGCTGCTCGCGATCTGATCCTGCGCCAGCGACAAAAAACCGGGCGCGGCGCACTTCCCGTTGTGGCGGCAGGCCCAGGAGCCAATGCCCTCGGGCCGACCGAACGCATCGATGAAGCATTCCGACGCGTGCTCCGCTACGGCGCACAACACACCGGCAAGTCGATACGCGTCTTGGCTTTGGTCCGGGTTGGCGACGTACGCTGGCGTACAGACCCACGCACTACCATGCCCTACGGTTGTCCTCTGAGTCCAGCAAGGCGCGCGTGCGGTCTTTCCAGACGACCCTGTGGACAGTATTTGCGTCTTCGCTATTCGAGCGAAGCCACACTGGGCCCTTCACGTTTTACCGCCGAATGGTTGACAGTCACCGATCGAGATGGGGGCGTAATTGAAGCTAGAGACGGCAAGCGTTCACGACGACAGGGCATGGCTTCCATGGAGTTTATCTGCGGCCGTTTGCTTCTTGCTGGTTCTCGCATTCAGCAGTAAAACCGGCTCATTTTTCTGGGACTACCACGTCTACGAGAAAGGTTTGAGCTGCTATTCGTCTGGACCGAACCCCTACGCTTGTGCAGCGGGCGACTTTCCTTTTGTTTATCCGCCCGTCTTTCTTAAGGTATTTTCGGCTATCGATTTCCCGATCTCCTTCGCCCTCCTGGTGCTAGCCTCGGTCGCCGGAATTGCCTGCGTTAGCATCCATCTCAAATCATTCATTCCATATCATCGCCTGGCTGCCTGCCTGATTCTTGGTTTCCTGATCGGGGGCTCGGGCTTTGCTTCGATGCAGACAGGCAACATAAGCGTCTTCGCGCACCTGTTGCTCGTGTCACTGTCATACTTTCTATACAAACACCGATCGATCTACACGTTGACGCCGCATGCGATCGCGATCATTTTTTTCACGACCATAAAGCCCTACTTTCTGGCCTACGCCTTGCTGTATCTCTTTCTGCCCCGGCGCAGCTTGTCCGCATTCGTCGCGGTGCTGATATCCGTTGCCGGCATCTACATAGCCCAACCTGTTTTTTACCCGCAACTATGGGCGGGATTCCAGGGCGCCATCTACGGCCAGATCGTTCACCATGGGGACGCTGGAATCTCGATTCTTGGCGTTTTTTCCCGGTTTGGGATGGGAAAGGCAGGGTTTATTCTCCATCTCGTTCTGATGCTTCTCGTCGTGGTGACATCGATAGCCCTTCGGAGCAGGCACGCGCAAAGCGCTCTGCGGATCAGCTCCACCAGCGAGTTGTTCTATTTTCTCGCAATTCTCATTCTGCTGAATCCAAGATTGATGTCGTACGATTTCAGCGTTTTTTCCGTTTGCCTCTATCTGTCGATGATTCTTTCGTCCCGAGGTGATGGCTGGGTAGGCTTGTTTTTGAGGACTTTCCCCTTCCTGACCATCCTGCCGCTATGCCTTGAAGGTTTGTTTGGTCTTCGAGTGCACTCTTTGACCTACTACTTCCTCGCGACCTATGTCCTGCTGTTTGCGGCAGTTGCCTGCCATTGGCCCTTGCATGCGACATCGACAAAAGCACCTCGCAGCGTTGCGCACGAGAAGTAATTTCGAACAAGCGGGAATTGGTCCGCCGCCGGCTCAGTCCTCCGAACCGGCGGCAGGTCAATATCCCGCACAGATTGGATTGCCGCAGCTTGCTGCTAGTTTCCGTCAAGGTGGAAACCACGCCAACGCATTCAAAGCGACTCTTCCAACGCGCCACGCTTTGCAAATACGACCTCGCGTACCCACTTGCTAACACTTTCGGTGTATTGCATCGCGGGCTTCTCGATCAATCGAAAAGTCGTATAGCTGAAAAGAATCAGGACGGGGGTGGTCAGCAGGATCGTGAACCAGTGCTCCAGAGGGGTGAATACGCGTGCGCTTTGCTTTCCAACGACAAGGTTGAAAAGCGTAAACAAAATGAACCCGTGCAGGAGATAGATGCTGTAAGCGAGCTCCCCTAGCATGCGGGATAGCTGGCTGGTCAAGGCGCCGAACAAGGTGGCGCCGCCGGCAATCGCGGCAAAGCTCAGGGAAAGCAGCGCTAACGGGATCCACGCATAGGTCGTTGGAAACAAAGTGACCGCCATGGTGATCGCGGCGATTGCAACGATCGAGGCAATCCTCTTCTGTGAAAGGTGACGGAACCAGGCGTGACGACAAAGAAGTGCCGCAATGATCCCCCCAAGAAACGGTGCCAGGAATCTCGATTCCGCATGAAAATGGACAAGATCCAGCACGCCGACAGATCCGATTATCAATACCGCAAGCGACGGAATAGCTCCAATCATCACCGCCAGCAAAGGGAGGCAAAGATAGAATCCCCATTCATAGGCGAGCGTCCACGACACACCCGACAAAATGAGGTTGGTGTCCTTGACCCCGTTGAGATCCGGCTCACCAAAACTTGAAAACGCTAACCATCTCAATGCGTTGACCGCCAGTGTCACAGGGGATTGCACCAGCGTGAAACCTGACATGAAAGCGACGGAGACAAAAAGCAGCAGCATGGCGAACAGATACAACGGCGTCAGCCGCAGGACTCGGGAGACGTAAAGCTTGATCCAGTCAACTCCGTTCTCTTTATCTTTGATTATTTTTGTCGAAAACAAAAATCCGGTAATCATGAAAAACAGGGACACGCTGGCTCGTCCGATATTTGCCATGAAATTCGTTGGGGGGGAGTCAAACTGTGAGGTTCTGATGTAGTAGTACCAAATACAGGAGTGGTGCAGAAAAACGAAAAACGCCAGGTACCCTCTCAATCCGTCAATCGTTGCAAAGCGTCCTGCAGCGTTGGGGGCACCGAATCGCCAGATCAAAACCCTGGCAGTGACGAGTGCAAGGAGCACCGCGGCAAACACCGGGAAAGGACTAGTCGGGCTTATCATTTGTTCTGACCTCTTGGTAGAACCGGCGCTGTGTCAGTAGCCGAATCTTACCGAGCCTTACCGCCCAGAGGTCAGCGAGTTGTCTTGAAGTGTTGCCGAACGCTCATTGAGTCTCAGTCGCGTTCAAAGGGCGCGCATGACTGCCGTAGGCAGACGAAATACAGACGACTGCGTTTCGTGTTGGCGAGATTGCGCAAAGCGGAGCGCGCGAGCCGCGTGTGGATACACGATGCGCGGAAGGAACAGCGCCAAAATGCGCATGACGTTTGACCGCCCGGAGAGGTCCATTGACGATGGCAGGCGACCCGTAGATGCTGATGGAGACGGACGGACACGACCTTGCGTTGTTTGGCAGACTTCCCAAACAAGCGCTGCGCTAAATCCGCACAGGCGGAAACTCGGCCGCGCCCAGATTCTCGATCTCGATGTAGGACGGTAGCTCGTTTGCGGTGCGCGAGTACAAACCCACGGCCGTTTCGGCGAACCCGAGCCGTTTGAAATAGTCGTGGCAGGTCGCATTCCTTCCGGTATCGACCAGATCTGCGCGGACTTCAGATCCGGATTTCAGCGCCAACCGCGTCGCAATCGCCCCGACGACCAGTTCCGCGCCAAGCCCAAATACGCGGCACGACAGCACGACCTGGACAATCTTCTCGCCGTTGATCAGGCAAACAGAGATGATGCCGTTGTCGATCAGCTTGTCCCGCAGCGAAGAGACCACGCAGTACCCGCCCTGGCTGATGAACGCCTCGAACTCCGACCGTTCCCATCTTTTCCCGGTCGTATTGAACTGATTTGTCTTGTTGATGAGTTCGAATGCGCGATCGAAGTGTCTGGATTGCGGCGTCTTGATCAAGAAGAATGACTGGCGAAGCTGTAACGAAGCTAGCCACTCTTCCCGCGAAACACCATTGTTCGCGTCGGCACTGGCTTCGCGCTGCGAGATCGCGCGCACGAGTTCGGTGCGGCGCGACGACTCTTCGGTGACGATGGGGACCTGCGTTTCGGCCGATCGTAGAATGATTCGCCGCCAGTCGTAGTGATTGCCACCGAGGCAACGAATGGCCGGGATCGCCGCCTTCACCTCCGACAACTCGCGGTCGTTATCGTCGATGAACACACAGTTGCCGGGAAGCAGATTCACCTCCTTGAGGATTTCAAGGATGTTCTGCGACTTGGGCTTCCAGTTGATACGCACGCACGCGAAGTCGTCCATGGTGATGGCACCGCGCCAGATGGCGTTGAACCGTTCAATGGTGGGCGCTTCTTCATTCTTGCTGCAGATCGCCAGCAATCCGCCACGCTTCTTGAAGTACAGCAAGGCTTCAGCGAGGCCGATAGGCCAGCCTTCGATGCGCTCTTCCTGGCTCACGCTCTCGCCTTCCGCTGCCACGCCGCGCCACATGGTGTCGTCGAGGTCGACGATAATCAGCTTCACTGGGTCTCGCTGCTCGATGACCTTGACTATCGCTTCGATCCGGGAAAGGAACGCGAGGGTGAACTCACGGGACGCGACCTCATATGTCAGGATATTGCCAATCGCTTTGGGCGCAATCAGCCGATTCGCGTCCAGCTTGAAGTCCCAATCGTTGATGAACGAGGCGTGGGAGCTGCTCAACAGGACATCGTCCTGCAGGTGCCGGCGGCCGACAAAATTCAGTATCTCGTTGGCGTCGAGAAAGTAGCAGTTATTCGTCTTGCGCACGGCGTCCGACAAAAGCCGGTTGATCTCGCGCACCAGATTTCCTGGCGATGTCGTACCGAATGGATCGATGAGATCGCCGTCGTAATTGAAGCTCGGCTCGAAAAACGACATGAAGACAATCGGAGCGGTCGTGATCTGCGCGGCGACCTGCGCCACCTTCTGCGCGAGATATTCCCCTGTTTTTTGCAGAAAAGCGCGAGCTTCATCGTCTGAACGCAGGCGCGAAAAAACCATATCCACTATGGGTTCGGGCGTTTGCGTCACTTCGCCCAGAATGTGGCGGAGCGTGAGATTCACGACGACGACGTCATCGGTTGGCGCGGCTTCCGGGATCGGGGCGTGGCGTCTCGAGCCCATCAGTATGTGCCGGATGTTGTGCCCGGAGTTTGCGCTTCGCTTGACGAGCATTTCCACTGAGCACGTGCCCAGCAGCAATATATTGAGCTTGCGCGAATGGATCGCGAGGGACGTCGGCGGCAGCGGTAAATTGACCTGTTTATCGGCGACGGATGAGTAAAACAAATCGCGGACAAATTGACGCATTGGGGACCTCGAAGTCGAAACGTTCTCCACACGCTGCCGGTTTCGGCCTTGAGATTAGAGCAGAGCGCAGATACACCATCTGTGCGCCGACAGACACAACCCCAAATGGGTGCAGCGCGCGAGCCGCCGCGGCGACTCGTGCAACGTTCATAAACGTCGTCAACGTAGCAGGGCCGATCTCGGGAATTCAAAAGGGTAGGAGCCAGCCCTTGGCGAGAGCTTCGAACTTCAGGGGTCAAACTGGCGGGGGAGAGACGGGATGTGCAGGATCGCCGCGTCACCGGCTATAACTTTTATTTTTCGAGGCCGATGCAACTCAAATCGAATAATCCTCAGCCTGGATTATCCGTCTCAACTGCTTGATTAAATTCACCCCTCCCCAGCCGATAACCAGCCTCGCAAACAGTGCCGCCCAATCCTTGCTGGGAATCTCGATCTCTCTCAACAAAACTCGCTCGACAATGGCAAGCCTCAAGGCAATACTCAGTTTCTTGTAAATCAGAACATTAAATATAAATGATGAGACATGCCCTTTTGACATCATCTTGTTATATTTTTCAAAAAACACGAGACTGGGTTCGCAACTGACCGCCTTCGATATTCTGGCGGGACTTTCGCTCAGGGAATACTCCACCAGTGCATCGTGCAAATAAACGAAGACGCAGCCAGCCATTTCAGCTCGAATGGCGAAGTCCCAATCCTGATGACGACGCAGCGATCCATCGAAGCTGATCAGCGGGTACTGATGACGCCACATCATGATCGATGAAGTCTGAATATAGCCCCCCTCCAGCAGGATGAAGTCGAGCATCGACTGCCCATCGTAGGGCGCGCGGTTACCCAGGATGCGTCGGTCAGCGTCCGTTAGCACGACGTTGCTGAAGAGCACCTTCGCTTCGTTCCCGTCAGGCTTGGGACCGAACGCGGCGATACAGCGCTCGAGCTTGTTCGGGAGCCATCGGTCGTCGGCGTCGAGGAAGGCGATCAGATCACCGGTGGCCTCCTCGATGCCGCGGTTTCGACACCACGCCGCACCATGGTTCTCGCTTTCGCGAATCAGCCGCAAGACAATGTTGTCTCCGCAACGACTCGGCAATTCGAAATGCAGCCCGGATGCGTCATCTACGACAATGATTTCCTGCGGAACAACGGTTTGGCTAGAAATCGATTCTATTGCCAACCAAAGCAAATCAACGCTGTTGTAGTGTGGAATGATCACACTAACGTTGTAGCCGTTGTCCAAATCACACCGCATCCCGCACCTCGAATCTGAATTTCGATAACATCCTCGTGCAAAGAGTAGGACTATCGTTCCTGATCTGGTAGCACGTCAATCGCACATATTCTTACCGCTCGTTACCAGAAACCGATCTATCCGTTGGAAATCCATCAATATTTCTTACATTACTATTAAACATACTTTCTAAGTCCATACAGAGTCGATTGGCAAACCTTTACCAAAAGGGGTCTTGGACCGGTCTTTTCAAAGACCATGGAGCAGACTCAGTTCTATAGCGAACGCAATCGACCGGCGTTCTGGAAGCCAAACAATAGATGATTCCTCCGGCGCCGCATCGAGTCGCAAAGGACCATGCAGCCCAGCTACTTTCGGAGAGCCTCACAGGTTTTGTGTCGACGCCTTGTTTCGGCAATTGCCGCGTCGACTTGTCGATCCCCGTACGGATGCGCGCACGCAGTGCAGCGTAATTGCATCATTCTTTGATGAATCGTAGGCCGTATCGCAAGTGTCGTTCCGTGGGTTGCCCAACAATTCCGCGAGAGTTGTATCTGTACATTCACTCCTGCGTGTGCCACTCGTTGCGCACTCAACCGGGTGGCGCGCGATGTTCCGTGCCGCACCGGCACTGCCCTCCGCAAGCCGAACCAGGCCCTCAATGTCTTCGTCGCCACTCACACCGCCAACCACGCAAGAAGTCCATGTCTGGCAATGGGACCTCGACGCCTGCGGGAGTGATTTTGATCGGTACTGGGAGATGCTTTCCGCGCAGGAGCATGAACGGGCCGGCAACTTTCGCTTCGAGCTGCATCGCTGCCGCTACGTGACCGGAAGGGGAAAACTCAGACAGATCCTTGGCCGCTATGCTGGGCTCCCTGCACGCGCGGTCGCACTCGAGTATGGGCCGGAAGGCAAACCAATTTGCACTAGCCAACCTACGGGATGGACGATTTGCTTCAATCTGAGCCATAGCGAAAATACGGCGGCGCTGGTCGTTTCGAGCGGGTTCGAGGTGGGCATCGACGTAGAACATATTCGTCCGATCGAAGAGAGCATGCCGCTCCAGGTCTTCTCGGCTCGCGAGCGCGAACAATTTGATGCGCTCCGGGCATCAGAACGGCAAACGGTTTTTTTTGAAACCTGGGCGCGCAAGGAAGCCTGCCTGAAAGCGCTGGGCACGGGCTTCATCCTGCCGCCGGAGCATTTCGAGTTCGATCTTGCCGTTCACGGCGACACGACACCGCGCTTCGTCGGCGGCGAGGCGGCGGAAGCCTCGCATTGGTGCATTCGCGCCCTGTCACCCAGTCCGACCTGCGCAGGAGCCGTGGCGGCCCGCCACAGCGGCTGGTCGATCGTCGACATGAACTGACCTGGCAAGGCCTCTGGCGCGCCGTCATGGTCGCGATCCTGTTGCTGCCACGCACAACGCCACGCCCGAATCGCCGGTCTTCGCCCCGAAAGAACGCACCCAGCCCCCCCGCCGCGATTGCCGCCAAACCCGCCCGCATGGCGGAAAGCGGGCCGCAGCCTGCGCGCGGATGCCCCCGCGCAGCCCCAGCGCGACATGTTGCTGCAGCACATCGTGTGTGCGACGGCGAACGGATAGGCATCCCGCGGAAGATTAACTTCCTCCTACAGCAAATTTCAAACTTGAGACACGAGCCAGGTGCGCAAAGCCGCCTGGCGCTTGTGCTTCCTGTGACCGGCTGCCGTTCTGCGCAAGTGCTGCGAGCTCATCGCGAGGCTTTGCCCAGCAGCGGACCTTCGTCAAAAATGTGGGGGAGTAGCAAATGTCACACAGAGATGGACTTTCAGGCGTTTTGCCGGGCGGGACCGATCGTGTGCCTGGTGTGGCAGCGCGCTTCGATGCCATATGCGCCGAGTTCGGCAATCATCTTGCTGTGATTGACGCCACGGGCGAGGAAGACTACGCCGCCCTCGGTGAACGTTCCGCGCGGCTCGCCACCGTCCTGCACGAAATGGGACTGGAGCCGGGCGAGCGCTGCGCGATCATGGTTTCGCGCAGCCGCGACACGCTGGCCTTGATGCTGGCGATCCTGCGCCTGGGCGCCGTCTACGTGCCGCTGGACCGCGCCTACCCGAAGGCGCAGCTCGATTTCATCGTTTCCGACTGCTCGCCCAGGCTCATCATCGCTGAAGCGGCCGCGCTCGCCAGCGTTGGCGAACTGGACGGCGTCCCGGTCGATCTCGAGCATGTCGTGGCGGCGGCCGAAGCGGCCGACCCCGCACCGCTCCACGCCAGCAGCCGTGACGACGCTGCCTACGTGATGTACACCTCAGGCTCGACCGGCAAGCCCAAGGGCGTCATCGTGCCGCAGCGCGCGATCCTGCGCCTCGTGCAGAACCAGACGTTCACCGAGCTTTCACCCCACACGCGTTTCCTCAACCTCGCGCCGCTCGCCTTCGATGCGAGCACGCTGGAGATCTGGGGACCGCTCCTGAACGGCGGCTGTGCCGCCATCATCAACGAGGTCCAGCCCTCTCTCGACACGATCGCGTCCGAGATAGCGCGACTTGGCGTTACCAGCGCCTGGTTCACGGCTGGCCTCTTCAATGCGCTCGCCGACTATCGGCTGGAAGCCTTTCTTCCGCTCAAGGAGGCGCTGACGGGCGGGGACGTGCTGTCCCCCGTGCACGTACGCAAGGTCATGGAGGCTCATCCGGGTCTGCAGATCATCAATGGCTATGGTCCGACCGAGAACACGACCTTCACCTGCTGCTACCGCATTCCGCGTGACGGCGAGGCGCTCGCGAATGGCGATGCCATTCCCATCGGCTACGCCATCGCGGGCACGAGCGCCTATATCGTGGACGACAAGCTCGTGCCGGTTGCCGATGGCGAAGTCGGCGAACTGGTCACGGGCGGCGACGGCGTCGCGCTCGGCTATCTCAACCGGCCCGATCTGACGGCGGAGAAGTTCGTCGACGACGTTTTCGCTCCCGGCGCGAAGCTCTATCGCACCGGCGACCTCGTGCGCCGCCGCGCGGACGGCGCAATCGAATTTCTGGGCCGCAACGACCGGCAGATCAAGATCGCGGGCAAACGCATCGAACTCGATGAAATCGAACACGCGCTGCGCGTGGCGCCCGGCGTGGCCGATGCGGCCGTGGCCGCATTCGACGGCCGTATGGGCAAGGCCATCGCTGGCTTCGTGAAAGCCGATGCAGCGGACGCCACCGTCCTCCTGAACGAAATCCGCGCTTATCTCAGGTCCGCCCTGCCCGACTACATGATGCCGTCGGAACTGCGGGTCCTGCCGGACTTTCCGCTGACGCCCAACGGCAAGATCAACCGCAAAGCGTTGCTTGCCACAATCGATACGCAATCCGAAGCATCGGCGGCGCCCTCGCCCGTTGACGACGACATTGCCGACAAGCTCGCGTCCGTATTTGAAGGGCTCCTCGGCAAACCCGTCGACCGCCGTGCGAACTTCTTCGACCTCGGCCTGCGCTCGCTCGATCTGATGCGCGCACACGCCATCATCGCGCGCGACGTCGCTGCCAAAGTCGCGCTGGTGGATCTGTTCCGTCACCCCAATGTCGAGGCGCTGGTGGCGCAACTGCGCACGACGCTGCCGACGGTGAACAAAGACGCCATTCGTCAACGCCGGGCCGTGAAAGGCGGAGCCATCGCAGTCATCGGCATGTCCGGACGGTTTCCGGGCGCGCGCAATGTCTCCGAACTCTGGGCGAACATCCTCGCGGGGCGCGACTGCATCACGCATTTCGACCTGGCGGAACTGGAGGACAGTTTCGACGACAAGTCGCGCCGCGACGCGAGTTACGTCAAGGCGCGGCCGATTCTGGCCGATGTCGATCACTTCGATGCCGACTTTTTCGGCATGCTCGCGCGCGAGTCCGCACTCACCGACCCGCAGCAGCGGCTGTTCCTCCAGATCGCCTGGGAAGCGTTCGAAGACGCCGGCTACGACCCGGCAACGATCGCCGGCGCCGTCGGGGTGTTCGCCGGCACGACGATGAACACGTACTTCCTCAAGCACATCCTGTCCGATCGCGCGGTCATCGACGAGTTTACGAGCCAGTTCCAGATCGGCGAGTATCAAAAGCTCGTTGGGGCCGGTGATTTCGTCGCCACCCGCACCGCCTACAAGCTCGGGCTCACGGGGCCCGCCATCTCCGTGCAGACGGCATGCTCCACCTCGCTCACCGCGATCAGCCTCGCCGTCGAGAACCTTCGGGCCGGACGCTGCGACATGGCGCTGGCCGGCGGCGTCTCGATCACCTTCCCGCAAAAGCGCGGTTACTTCTACGAAGAAGGCGGCATGGGTGCACCCGACGGCGTGTGCCGTCCGTTCGATGCCGATGCGAAGGGCACGGTATTCGGCAGCGGCGCGGGCGTCGTCCTGCTCAAACGTCTCGAAGACGCCATCGCCGATGAAGATCCGATCTACGCCGTGATCCGCGGCGTGGGGATCAATAACGACGGTTCCGACAAGGTCGGCTTCACCGCCCCGAGCGTCGACGCCCAGGCCCGCGCGATTGCCATCGCGCACGCCGAGGCCGGCATCGATCCATCGTCGATTGGCTATATCGAGGCCCATGGCACGGCTACGCCGCTTGGCGATCCGATTGAATTCGCGGGCCTCGTGCAGGCGTTTCGCCTGGGCGGCGCCGAGGGCGGCCAGTTCTGCGCGCTCGGCTCGGCGAAGGCCAATGTCGGGCACCTCGACGCGGCCGCGGGCGTGACGGGCTTCATCGCCGCGTCGCTCGCGCTGCGCAACCGCACCTTGCCGCCGCTCACGCATTTCCGTTCGCCCAACCCTGGCATCGACCTGGCCAGCAGCCCGTTTTTCTTCAATACGACCGTGCGTCCCTGGGCTGATGGCGCCACGCCGCGCCGTGCCGGCGTGAGTTCCCTCGGCGTGGGTGGGACGAACGTCCACGTGGTGCTGGAGGAGGCGCCGTGCCGTAACGCCTCCGCCGAGCAAAGCGAAGGACTCCAGATCCTGCCGCTGTCGGCCCGCAGCACGGCAGCGCTCGAACGGGCGAAGGCGAATCTCGCCACCCATCTCGCCAGCCATCCGGAGATCGCGCTAGCCGACGTGGCCGCGACGCTGCAAACGGGGCGCCGCGATTTCGCGCACCGCGCCGTTGTGGTCGCCGAGAGCGTGGAGCAGGCCCAGGCCAAGCTGCAGAAAGGCGCGATCGAAGCACAGGCCCCGCAGGCCACGCCTGCAGTCGTCTTCATGTTCCCCGGCCAGGGCGCGCAGTACCCGGGCATGGGCGCCGCGCTCTATCGCACCGAGCCGGTCTATCGCGCGTGGATCGACAAGGGCGCGGAGGCGCTGGCTCCGCATCTGGGCCTGGACATCCGCGCGCTGCTGCTGAGCGAAGCCCCGGAAGGCGACGACACCCCGCACCCGATCCGCTCGACGATCTACGCGCAGCCGGCGCTCTTCCTCGTCGAATATGCGCTCGCGCAGTTGTGGATCTCGCGCGGCATCAAGCCGGCAGCCATGATCGGCCATAGCGTCGGCGAGCTGGTCGCGGCGTGCGTGGCGGAGGCGATCGCCTTCGAGGATGCGCTGTGCCTGATCGCGCAACGCGGGGCGCTCATGCAGTCGGCCGAACCGGGCGCGATGCTGGTCGTGCGCCTGTCGGAGGCCGAACTCAGCCCCATGTTGCCCGCGGATGTCGATCTCGCCGCGATCAATGCGCCGACGCTCAGCGTCGTGGCAGGCCCCTTCGCAGCCATCGAAGCGTTCGAGGCCACGCTCAAGGCACGCGACATCGAGCATCGACGTCTGCACACCTCGCACGCGTTCCACTCGCACATGATGTCGGGTGTCGTCGACGATCTGGCCAAGGTCGCGAACAGCCTGACTTTCGCGCGGCCGAAGATTCCGTACGTGTCCTCCGTGACCGGGCAGTGGGCGGCGATGGACCAGCCGGTATCGGGACAGTACTGGGCCAGCCATTGCCGCAATGTCGTGCGCTTTAGCGACGCGCTCGCCACGGTCACGGCAGAGGGCAAGCCGCTGCTGCTCGAAATCGGCCCGGGCCGCACGCTCTCGACCTTCGTCCTGCAGGGCTTGCCCAAGGACCGGCATCAGGGCGCGATTGCCTCGCTGCCCGACTTCGCGACGCGCGAGCGCGAGCTTGCCGTCCTCGCCGAGGCGACCGGGCGCCTGTGGCTGAACGGCGTCAAGCCGAACTGGAAAACGCTGCGGGCCGAATCCGGCCGCCGCGTTTCGCTACCGACCTACCCCTTCGAGCCGGAACGGCACTGGATTGACGCCCCGGCAACCGCCTCTTCACGCCAGCCGACGACCGTTGCCCCAGCGATTGCCGCACAAGCCCCGTCCGAAGCCCTAATCGATATTCCTCAGACCGCCATGGCCCAAACCGTCCAAATCGACCGCAAACCGCGTCTCATTGCCGAACTGGCGTCACTGCTCGCCGAAATGTCCGGCGAAGCACCGGATACGTCCAATCCGGACGTGACCTTCTGGGATCTCGGTTACGACTCGCTATTCATGGGGCAAGTATCGCGGCAACTGCGCCGCCGCTACGACGTCACGATCAGCTTCCGGCAGATCATGAGCGACTATCCGACGCTGCCCGCCCTCGCGCAGTTCCTCGATGGCGCCATGCCGCCCGATCCGGAAGTGCCTGCCGAGGCTGCGCCCGTTGCTGCACCTGCTGCTGCGCCGGTCGCTGTTCAGGCAGCGGCCGCGCCGGTCCCCATTGCGGCAGTACCGGCGGGTACACCTGTGGCTGTGCAAATGGCCGTCGCGCCGGCCACGGGCGACCTCCAGTCGGTGATCCGCGACCAGCTCGCCGCGATGCAGTCGGTGATGGCGCGTCAGCTCGAGGTGCTGCAAGGTGCGCCGCTGGCCGTGCCGCAGCCCGCAGCGGCGCAAATCGTGGTGCCCGCAGCCGTCGCCGCCGCCCCCGTCGTTGCAACGCCCGCACCAGCCGCCGCGCCTGCGCACTCCGCCGGTCCCGAGATCAAGTTCGAGGAGAACCGCCCGTCGCGCTTCACCGCATACAAGCCCGGCGCCTCGCACTCGGCCCAGATGACCGACGCCCAGAAGGCGTTCATCACCGATCTGGCGACGCGCTACTCGGCCAAAACCGCCACTTCCAAGTCTCGTACGCAGTCCTATCGGGCCGTGCTTGCCGATCCGCGCACCGCCAGCGGCTTCCGCGAGGAATGGAAGGAGCTTGTCTATCCGATCGTCGCCCAGCGCTCGAAGGGCTCGAAGATCTGGGACGTGGACGGCAATGAATACATCGACGTGGTCAACGGCTACGGCCAGACCGCGTTCGGCCACACGCCCGATTTCGTGGTTGCCGCGGTCAACGCGCAACTGGCGGAAGGTTTCGCTATCGGACCGCAGTCGCCGCTCGCGGGCGAAGTCGCGCAGATGTTCTCCGAGATGACCGGCCATCAGCGCGTCACCTTCTGCAATACCGGCTCGGAAGCCGTGATGGCGGCGATGCGTCTCGCGCGCACGGTGACCGGCAAGGACAAGGTGGTCTGCTTCGATGGCGACTATCACGGCCAGTTCGACGAAGTGCTCGTGAAGCCGGGCAGCGAAGCGGGCGTGCCGCGCGCGTTCCCGCTCGCCCCGGGAATTCCGCAGACCTCCGTGGGCAACATGGTCGTGCTGCCGTACGCGCGTCCCGAAAGCCTCGAATGGATCAAGGCCAACATCGACGATATCGCGGCCGTCCTGATCGAGCCGGTGCAGTCGCGCCATCCCAACCTGCGTCCGAAGGAGTTCGTGCAGCAGTTGCGCGACGTGACGGCAGCCAATGACTCGGCGCTCATCTTCGACGAGGTCGTGACGGGCTTTCGCGTCCATCCGGCCGGCATGCAAGGCCTGTGGGGCATCCAGGGCGACATGGCGACCTACGGCAAGGTGGTCGGCGGCGGCCTGCCGATTGGCGTGCTCGCCGGCACCACGCAGTACATGGACGCGCTCGACGGCGGCCAGTGGCAGTTCGGCGATGCTTCGGTACCCGAAGTTCCGCCCACGTTCTTCGCAGGCACGTTCGTGCGCCATCCCGTCGTGCTGGCGGCAATGAAAGCCGTCCTCCTGCACCTCAAGGAAGCCGGCCCCGCACTGCAGGAAGGGCTCGGCGAACGCATGAACGGCCTCGTACAGCGCGTCAACGCACATCTGGAGAAGGTCGGCATCGTCACGCGCGCCGAGTCGTTCTCGAGCTGGTTCTATGTGAATCTCGCGGGCGAAGACCGCCTCGGCAGCCTCTTCTATCCGTATATGCGATACCTCGGCGTGCATATCATGGAAGGCTTCCCCTGCTTCCTGACGACGAGCCATTCGGACGAGGACATCCGCAAGATCGGCGACGCCTTCATCGCGAGTATCGATGCGCTCCAGCGCGTCGGCATTCTCGGCGGCGCGCAGGACGCCGCGGCGCTGACGCAGGCCGAGCCGGCGCTCACGCAGTCCGCGCTCACCGAGCCGCAAAAGGAAATCTGGATGTCGGCCCAGCAAGGCCACGAGGCCTCGCTCGCGTTCAATGAGTCGTTCACGCTCGAACTCAATGGCAAGCTGAACGAGGCCGCTTTCGAACGCGCCTTCGCCGCGACGGTTGCCCGCCACGATGCGTTGCGCGTGCACTTCTCGCGCGTGGGCGACATGATGTTCGCGGAACCGACGACGACCGTGCCGCTCGTCCCGATCGACCTTTCCACTCACGCCGATCCGGCGGGCGAGCTCAAGGCCATCATCGACGCGGAAGCCCGCGAGGTCTTCGACCTGACCCGAGGCCCGCTCGCGCGCGCCGCACTGGTGCGCCTCGAAGCGCAGAAGTGGGCGTTCGTGTTCACTGCGCATCACATCGTCTGCGACGGGTGGTCGATCAACATCATCCTGCGCGATCTGGCTGCGCTCTACGCCGCAGAAGTCTGGGGCACGCAGCCGGAACTCGACGAGGTGCAGAGCTTCCTCGCGTTCGCCAAGGCACAGGACGAGATCGGCGTCGAGAAGGAAACGCGCGAGTTCTGGATGAACGTCCATCGCGTCCCGGCGCCGCAACCCGATTTGCCTGGCGACCGCCCGCGTCCGGAACGCAAGAGCTTCAACGGCGCTTCGACGACCCGCCATCTGGGCGCGGACCTGCTCAAGCAGGTCAAGACCGCCTCCTCGAAGCAGGGCTGCTCGCTGTTCGCCACGCTGTTCGGAGCGGCCCAGGTGCTGTTCGGCCGTCTGTCCGGCAATGACGACGTGGTCATCGCCGCGCCGATGGCTGGCCAGTCGCAAGCGGGCGAAGCATTGCTGGTCGGGCACTGCGTCAACTTCCTGCCGCTGCGCGTGAAGTTCGACCGCGAGAAGCCTTTCGCCACGCACATGAAGGCGGTGCGCGATCACCTCTACGACGCGGGCGACCGCCAGAACTACACCTACGGCGCCCTCGTGCGCGATCTCGGCATCAAGCGCGATCTCAACCGGCTGCCGCTGACCGACCTGCAGTTCAACCTGGAAAAGGTCGACGGCGAACTCGACATGGCAGGCGTCACCACGCACTTCGCGCCGAACGCAAAGGCCTACAGCAACTTCGATCTGTTCCTGAACGTGATCGAATCGGCACAGGGTCTGCGTCTCGATTGCGACTTCAACACCGACGTCTATGACGAAACGACGATCCAGCGCTGGCTCGGCTACTACGAAACCTTGCTGGCGGCGATCGCACGCGATGCCGAAACGCCGGTCGCAGCCCTGCCGCTCTTGAGCGATGCGGAAATCCACCATCTGCGTGACGAGCTGAACGCGTCCCAGCGCGACTACGATCTCTCGCAAACGACCACGGCGCTGATCGCCGCGCAGGCCTGGCAGGCTCCCGATACGACGGCCGTATCTGACGACTCGACGAGCCTGACCTATGGCGAACTCGATGCGCGTGCCAGCCAGATCGCGCGCCGGCTCATGGCGGCGGGTATCGCGTCGGGCTCACGCGTCGCCATCGCGATGGAACGCAGCGCCATGATCGTGGCCGCGATGATCGGCGTGTGGCGCGCGGGCTGCGCCTACGTGCCGCTCGACATGACGATGCCGCCCGCACGCCTGCGCCAGATTCTCGATGGCGCTGGCATCGCCGCCATCCTCAGCGATGAGCAAAGCCTCACGGTGCTGGAACCGGGCACGCATCGCGTGCTGGACGTAGAGGCGCTCCTCGCACAGGACGACGACGAAACCGTGGCGCTGCCCGCCGTCACGGACGCGGATTCGGCCTACGTGATCTTCACGTCGGGCTCGACGGGTCAGCCCAAGGGCGTGGAGATCGGCCATCGCGCGCTGAGCAACTTCCTGCTCTCGATGGCGCACGCGCCGGGCTTTACGGTCAGGGACAGCATCGTCGCGGTGACGACGTTCTCCTTCGATATCTCGGGTCTCGAGCTGTTCCTGCCGCTCATCGCCGGCGGGCGGACCTTCATCGCCGGCCATGCGGAAGTGCGTACCGGTTTCGAGCTGGTGACGCGCCTGAAGGAAGAAGCCGCCACCGTGCTCCAGGCGACGCCTTCGCTGTGGCGCATGCTGCTCGAGGCCGGCTTCAAGGCGCCGAAGGGCTTCAAGATCCTGTGTGGCGGTGAGCCGTTGCCGCGCGATCTCGCCGACGACCTGCTCGCGACCGGTGCGGAGGTGTGGAACCTCTACGGCCCGACCGAGACGACGATCTGGTCCTCCGCCTCGCGTGTCGTTGCGAACGCACCGGTGGTGATCGGCGCGCCGCTCGCCAATACCGACCTGCACGTGCTGACCGACGACCTGCGTCTGGCGCCCGTGGGCGTGAGCGGCGAACTGTGGATTGGCGGTGAAGGCCTGGCGAAGGGCTATTTCAACCGCCCTGACCTGACCGATGCCGCCTTCAAGTCGGTTGCCATCGAAGGCGCCGCCCCGCGCCGGCTCTACCGTACCGGCGATCTCGCGAAGCGGCACGCCGACGGCTCGCTGCAGCACCTGGGCCGTCGCGACCAGCAGATCAAGCTGCGCGGCTTCCGCATCGAGATCGAGGATATCGAGGCCACCCTGCGCAAGGCCCCCGGTGTTGCCGCAGCCGCCGTCGCCCTGCATACCGTCGCCGACAGCGCGCGCCTCGTGGGCTACCTGGTCGGCGCTGGCTCCGGCAAACTGGATCAGAGCGCAGTCGCAGCGCATGTCGCCGGGCAACTGCCGTCCTACATGGTGCCGACGCTGTGGATGACGCTCGACGCGCTGCCGCAGACCAGCAACGGCAAGCTCGACCGCAAGGCCCTGCCCGTGCCGACGGCGGACATGGTGGCCGCGCCGGTGCGCCAGCCGCATGCTGCGCTCAAGGTCGTGCCGCAAGCGCCGGTGCCGGTCGAACCGGCGGCGAGCGCCCCCCCGCAAATCGTGGTCGCAGCAGCCGAACCCGTGGCCATGACGCCGACGCAGGCCACCATCGCCGCGATCTGGGGCGAGGTGCTCGGCCTGCAGCAGGTGGGCATCGACCAGAAGTTCTTCAGCCTCGGCGCAGACAGCCTGCAGCTCTTCCGCATCGTTGCGCGGATGAACGAGCGCGGGCTGGGCGTGGATGCCCGTCAGCTCATGAAGAACGTCACGATCGAGCAGCTCGCCGCGAGCCTTGACGGCACGCAGACGGACGAGCCGGTCGAGGCGCCCGCCGTGGCGCGTCCGTCGATCCTCAACTTCAAGCGCAGGATTGCCGAAGGAGCCTGAGCGATGAACTCGATAGCCTTGAATATCGCACCTGTGCAGGAGGTCGAGGCGGGCCACGCCCTGTTCCCGGCGACCGCCTGCCAGGTACGCTACTGGCACGAGCAGAAGGCGTCGCCGAAGGCCTCCGCGCTGAATATCGCCTTCCGGCTGCAATTGTCGGGGCCGCTCACTGCCGCGAGCATCGAACAGGTGCTCGGCGAACTGGTCGCGCGGCACGAGATTTTGCGCACCGGCTTCCTGATGACGGGCGCGGGGCTGCGCCAGCAGGTCTGGAGCCGCGCCCCCTTCCGGCTCGCGGTGGTGGATCTCGGCGGTCTGGACGAACAGGCCGCGCTGGCCGAGGCCCAGCGTGTGGGTCAGGAGCAGGCACGCACGCCTTTCGACCTGTCCTCGGCGTCATTCTTCCGGGCCGTGTGGCTGCCAAGGTCGAGCACGCAAGGCGAGTTGCAGCTGACCTTCCATTCGCTCGTGATGGACGGCTGGTCCTTCGCGATCCTCGTGCGCGAACTCGTGGAAGGACTCGCGGCGCTTCACGCGGGCCACGATCCCGATTACGCCGACGTCGACCTGCACCATGGCGACTACGCTCTGTGGAAGGGCGAGTTCCTGGCCAGCGGCGCCATCGACCGCGCTCGCGCGCATTGGCGCCATGAGCTTGAAGGCTTCAGCCGCTTCGACGTAAAGGGCGACCGCCCCCCGCCACCGGAGCGGCGCTTCCAGGGCGTCATTCGTTCGATTCTGCTGCCGGGCGAGATGAGCGAGCGTCTGATCGCGGCCGCCAAGGCGCAAGGCGTGACGCTCTTCAGCGTGGCGGCCGCGGGCCTCGCGATGTCGCTGCACAAGACGACTGGGCAGCCCAAAGTCGCCATGGGCACGCAGATGTCGGTGCGCGATCAGCAGGAACTCGAAGGTGTAATCGGGCCGCTCATCAACACGGTGATCCTGCGCCTCGATGTGACCCAGGGCAGCACGCTTGCCGATGTCACCGCACAGTGTGGCGCCAAGCTCAGCGATGCCATCGAACATCTTCACGTGCCGTTCGAAGAGATGATGGAGATGGCCGGCGAAGTGTCGGATATGAACCGGCCGCCGCTATGCTCGGTCAACTTCGCTTTGCAGCAAAGCTTCGTCGGCATGGGCGACGAGGTGCGCCGCCAGGATTTCGCCGCGACGACTTCGCCCTCCTTCAACGCGGGCGCGCTCTACGACCTCAACTTCTTCATGGTGCGGCGCCCGGAAGGCTGGCGCATCTCCTGTGAGGGCGACACGGACCTCTACGACATCGAGACGATCGACCGGTATCTCGCCCAATGGCGCGAGGTGCTGGAAACCGCCGAAGTCACGCCGCAGCGAGCGCGCACGCCCGCCGCCGGAAACGACACGGCACAAGTCGCGGGCGGCGTGGGTGTCAGCGGTTTTATGAGCCGGGCGGAGCTGGAGGCGAAAGCGCACAACGTCGTGCACTTCAACGAGGAGGGTTCGCAAACGCCCGTCATCGTGCTCAACAATATCGCGGTCCTCTATGAACTGGCCAAACAGGTCGGCGATGAGCGGCCCATCGTCGATGTTCCGATGGTACCGAAGACGCCTCAGCCCAACTTCCCGTTGCGCGCTTTCGAGGATCTCGCCGCGGACGCCGTGCGACTCATCAGACTGATCCAGCCAGGCGGCCCCTATATCCTCATGGGCTACTGCGTGCTGGGCGCAATGGCGCTGGAAGCGGCCCACCAGCTGCGCCGCGAAGGCGAAACGGTGGAGCTCGTCGTCCTCACCGACTCCTGGTGCCCTGGGTATCGGGAGTCGATGCCCTGGTACGACCGCCTGTTGCGCAAGCTGCAGGTGCGCATGGACGACATCCCGCGCGACTTCCGCCTCGCGAGACGTGGCGAGATGTCCATGATCGCGTTCCTCCAGCAGTTTCGGACCGTTCGCTGGCTTCGTCTCACGCAGCTAGCGGTGAAGTTCGGCTTCCTGAAGAACGACAGCGCGAATAACATGATCGACGATAATCTCTGGTATGGCCGCAACATCGGCTATCTGCGCGAGCAGCAGGTGCGGTATCGTCCGAAGCCCTACGACGGCAATGTCCAGATCTTCCGCAGCGGTCAGGTGCTCAAGGGCCGCCTGTTTGCGCACGACATGGGCTGGGGTGAAGTGATCAGGGGCAAACTGGTCGTCACTGAAGTTCCTGGCATGCACAACCAGATGTTCCGTGCGGCCGGCGCGGCGGTCATGGGCACGCAACTGCTCGACCGCTTTGCCGAAACCGCGCACGACGAACAGGAAAACGCCCTTGAAGGGCCATGATCTCGGTGCGCCACGATAGGGTAAATGGCCTATGTCCCGTTCGCGTAGGGTGTTGCTGGTCGCGCTTTTTGGCGCACTGTCCGTCACCGGCCTCTTTGTCAGACTAGCCGTTCCGGGCCTGTTTCGGCGCGCGCCGGTCGCCGTCGCCAACGCGTCGGAGCCTCCCCCGGAAAGGGTGCGCCTCGCAGTGCTTGGGGACTCCAATAGCCAGTCCTACCACGACACACTCATGTTGGGAGATCCGGGCGCGCGAGGAGGCCAGTGGCGCGCGACCACCTGGCAGTGGACCGAGGTGCTCGCCCGGTTGCGGGGAGACCAGATCGACCAGGGCAAATGGGGCGCGTGGGGAACCGGGAAGTATCGGGCCATCGCCAGCGAAGCTTTGGGTGCGCTCGCCCGCACGCCCCCCAAGCAGGACTACCGCTATAACTTCGCGGTTAGCGGCGCGACCTGCAGCCAGTTGATGGGGCAATCGCAGCGCCAGGCGATCCGTCTCGTCGATTTGATGGACACAGAACCACAAGCCTGGCGAGGCGGCATCGTGTTCGTCCGGATAGGTGACAACGATCTCAGCAGCCACGAGCTATTCGATGAGTTGTCGCGCGATCCAGCTGCACCGCACCCCGCGGCCGTGATCGACGCTTGCATCAAGTCAATTGGCGAAGCCGTCGCGCTGATCCGCAAATATCACCCGGATACCTATGTCGTACTCTCAACTGCGGCCAGCGGCGCGGATTGGCCGGGCGAGTTCGAAAGCTGGCAATCCGCCAGAGAGATCGCCAATATCGATGCCGGGATAGATCGCTTCAACAATGGCTTGCGCGCGCTCGCCGCGGCAGATCGCCATGTCTATGTTCTCGAAGATGAAGCATGGTTCAGAAGCATGTGGGGCCAACGCGACGCTCAAGGTCGTCCAAACTACAAGACGGTTCATCTCTCGCCTGGCTGGGCCATCACCAATACCTCCGGCGACGATCCGCACAATGTCTTCCTTTCGGACAGCCATGCCGGCGTGGTCTGGAACACGCTCTGGACCCAGTACTTTGTCACTTCAATGAATGCCGCTTTCGGGCTGCATATCAAACCGATCGCGGACGCCGAGGTGATCGACTTTCTCAGGCCAAGCTTCAAAGCCGCCGGCACCACATCGGCGACGAGCCAGGAAGCTGTCAAGTAGACCGCTTATCCGCGGGTATACGCCAAAACCGGCGTGGATGTTCGTCAACGCACATCTGGCCCACAGACGCGATAGTAGCCTGCAAGCAATACCCTCTAACCTGCAAAGGTGTGCCATGTCTGTGACTAGCAATGGTGCGACGTTGGCCGATGCATCCCCCCAACTCACCTCAGACGGAAAAATCCTGCACGCTTGCAACAAGGAATTCAAAAGCAACTTCAATCTGCATCCGTTCAAATTCAATCATCTGTTGCATGAAAGCGGCTTGTTCGAGATCCCCAGGATCGCCGAAGTCGCCCAGCGGATGCTTGAAAAGAATGGCAACGTCCGTGCGATCAACTTCAAGAATAGTTCGCTGGAATCCAGGTTCAGCGCCATGCCCCACAGCACGCGGCTGAAAGAAGCGTTTGCGAGCGTTCACGAAAACGACTCATGGATCAAGCTGACTCAGGCACACCTTTACGACGCGGACTACGCGCAGGTCCTTGACACGATTACCGCCGAGCTCGAGGCGTTGTCCGATTACCCGCTGCGCAGCGACATCACCCTGGTGACGATGACCTTGCTGGTCTCGTCACCCAATATCTCGACGCCCTTCCATATCGATCACGAAACCAACTTCCTCTTCCAGCTGCAGGGCTCGAAAGACGTATGCCTCTTTCCGGCCACCGATCGCGAGCTGGTGCCGGACCAGGAAGTGGAGCGCTACTACGCCGGCAACTTCGAGGCCGCGCGTTATCGCCGTCAACTGCAGAGTCGCGGCACGATCTTCCGGCTCAATCCGGGCGAAGTGGTGCATCACCCCTCATTGGCGCCGCATTGGGTCAAGAACGACGACAACATTTCGGTGAGTATCAGCATCAACTACTGCATGAGGTCGCTCGAGCGGCGCGCGCGGGTTTATCAGGCCAACTACGTTCTGCGCATGATGGGGCTGAAGCCGTTGCCGCCCGGTGTCTCGCCATTGCGCGACAGCTTGAAAAGAAAGGTCATCTCGACGCTCGAACACCGCCATCCCAAGACATTCGCGGAAGTCGTTCACGCGCCGGTGACCCGCTTGAAGTCCCCGCTGAACGCGGTTCGGCGTCTGGTCAAACGCTGAACGCCCGCGATTCGATCAATACGCCAATCGCACAACCGCGGCATCTGCGCGAGGTAATCATGGACTATATCGGCCGCCCTCACTTTCTGGCTCCAGAGCCTCTCCTGAGGGAAGCGTCAACCTCGCCGGCAGGCGCACGCGAGACGACTGCGCGGTCCAATCCTGCGCTTGCGGAAGTTCCCTCGGTCAGCGAGCCCTGCCTGTTGTCGCTCGTCGTGCCGTTCTATAACGAGGAGGAGATGATCGGCGCGTTCTTCAGCACGGTCATTCCTGTACTCGAATCGATCGACGGAACCGGGTTCGAAATCGTCTGTGTGAACGACGGCAGCCGCGATGACACGCTGCGCATGCTGATCGGCATGTCGAAGGAAGACAGCCGCATCCGTGTCATCGACCTGACGCGCAATTTCGGCAAGGAAGCCGCGCTTTCGGCAGGGCTCGACGAAGCGCGCGGCGCCATTGTGATTCCTTTTGACGCGGACTTGCAGGACCCGCCGAAAATCATTCCGCTATTGGTCGAGAAATGGCGAGAAGGCCACGATGTCGTCGTTGCCAAACGTGTGAGCCGGCTCACGGATTCCTTCCTCAAGCGCCAGACCGCGGCGATCTTTTATCGCATCCACAACGCGATGTGCGACACGAAGATCCCAGAGAATGTGGGTGACTTCCGTTTGATCACACGGGAGGTCGTGGACGCGCTCAAACAGCTCCCCGAGACGCGCCGCTTCATGAAGGGGCTGTTTGCCTGGGTCGGCTACCGGACCGCAGTCGTCGAGTATGTGCGCGAGCCTCGCCTTGCCGGCAGGTCGAAGTTTTCGGGCTGGAAACTGTGGAACTTCGCGCTGGAGGGCTTCACGAGTTTCAGCACGCTGCCGCTTCGCGTCTGGACTTACGTCGGCAGCTTCGTGGCATGCATCGCGATTATGTACGCATCCTTTCTCATTGTGCGAACCTTGATTCAAGGGGTCGCCGTACCTGGCTACGCGTCATTGATCTCGGCCGTGCTCCTGCTCGGCGGGGTTCAGTTGATCGGTATCGGCGTACTTGGCGAATACATCGGCCGCATCTACTACGAATCGAAGAACCGGCCGGTTTACCTGGTCCGCCGCCGCTATCAATCTGCAGGCAGCCACGATGACTGATCTGCGCGCGGTACAAAGGTTCGTCGTCTATGCGGGCGTCGGTGCAATCGGCACCGGCGCGCAGTATGCGATTCTCATTGCGATGGTCCACTCCGGCCTGGCCTCCCCGGCCGTCAGTTCCATGGCTGGGGCAACCGCCGGCGCGATCGTCAACTACAGCCTCAACCGCCAGATCACGTTCCGCAGCAAGAGCAATCCCCTGTCGACCGCACCGAAGTTCGCCATCATCGCGTTGCTCGGCGTATTGATGAACGGCGCGTGCATGAAGTTCTTCGTCACAAGTCTTGGCCTGAACTATCTGATTGCGCAGCTGGTCACGACTGCCCTCGTTCTCGGCTTGACCTATCTGCTCAACTCGGCGTGGACGTTCAATGAGAAGGGGCGCCATTCCGGAGCGGCCTCCAATGCGTCTAAACAGGTCCCGACCGCAGGCGACGCACCGTCGTCCTGAACGCAGTTCCCCTTTCGGCGAACCAGGGAATCGTGTCTGCGCGCACGCATACGCCGATGAATCCGCCTCGTTCGATCGAAAGCCGCGTTGCCCAACGCACAGAGAGGTTCGATCCCACCGGCTAAATTCATCGCGTGACTTGCCTGCACGAACGTAAGCGAGACGCCCTGCTGTCATATGACTGCCGGGACGACATCGAGCGATGAACGCGGCGTGCTGAAACACACCGTAGATTCCGGGGGTTCACCACATTGTGCTGGACAGTTCCGGACCTTGGCGGCGTTCGTGGCCGACCAGGCAGGCATCGGCCCGTGCTCATACCTCGACTGATATTGGGCGTTAACAGCTCATTTTGCTGATTGGACCACTGGGCGGTTAGCTCCGTTATCGATTGATTCTTCTGGCTGCGAGCGTGGAGGTGCTACATGACAATAAAGTGGTCACGGGGGAATGTGCATTTGATCCTGTCCTGGATCGTCGTCGGCATACTCGGTGTCGTCGAAGGCCTCTACGGTCGGACGCAATATTATGGCGACTGGATCTCCTATCTCAATGTCAGCTGGGCCGTCACGCACCTCGACTGGCGCGAAATATTCAACCCGTTCTGGAATCCCGGCTATCCCGCACTGGTTGCCGGCGCCCGGGCGCTGGCCGCCCCCACGCCGGACGGCGAGTGGTATGCCATAACGGCAATCAACTGGGTCATCTATCTCGTTGCTTATGCCGCCTGGCGCGGACTGATCCGGAGTGCGCTCGCGCTGTATTGGCCTGGTTCGCTCGCGCTGAACAAGCACCCGTTCACCATCTGGATTGGAGTTTGCGTTTTTCTTGGCGCCTGCCTGGCGCTTGATTCCGTTTCGGCCGCGTGTCCAGACCTGCTTGTGACCACCGGCTTCCTCCTCGCTTCCGGCCTGCTCCTCTCCCTGATTCGTCGTCGTGACCTGCTGACTGCGACTTTGCTTGGTCTCGTCCTTGGTCTCGGCGTTTGGGTAAAGGGGGTATTCACTCCATTTGCCTGTCTGTTCGTGCTGACGCTTTTCATCTATTGCTGCATGAGGGGCGGCTTGTGGAAATCGCTCGCTGCGGTAGTGGGAACCTTCGGTGTTTTCTTTGCCGTCTACATCGCCGGAATTTCCTGGTCCTACGGGGAATTCACGCTTGGCGCCTCCGGTGCCTTGAATGTCCCCTGGCACGTGAACGAGCTACCTCACCTGACCAATTGGCAAGGCGGACCGGCGCAGTTCGGCCGGCCAATCCATCCGACCAGTCAACTCGTAGCGGACTTGCCAGTGTTCGGCTTTGGCGCACCTTTCCACACGACTTACCCTCCCTATAACGACGTCGCATATTGGTACAAGGGCTTTAAGTCGTTCTTCAGTTTGAAGATGCAATTGATCGCAATGGGCCGGTCGCTGTGGAGCTTGCAGCAGATACTCAAGCAACATCCAACGGTGCTTTCGCTCGCCGCGGCGCTCTTCTTGATTGTTGCCAGGCGGTCATGGCGAGCATCGCTCCTCAAGACAATGATCCGCGCCTGGCCATTGCTGCTGCCAACCGTTGGAGGCTTTGCCACCTACTTTATTGTTCACGTTGAAGATCGCTATCTCAGTGCATTCGTTATGGTCATTGCGCTGCTGACATGGACGCCATTGCTCGACGCAACCCTGCAATCGCGCCGCCTGCTCGCCACAGCGCTCGCCATCATCTTTGGTGCAGGCGCTCTCGGTGAGCTTGCGATGACCGACGGGCCTTCGTTCGTGGCGGCGGTTAATCGGGCGGACTTTCACGACGACCCGAAATGGCGGATTGCCGACGCGCTCACTGCCTCCGGGTTGCAGCCGGGGGACCCGGTCGCCGTGATCCGGGATAGCTATCCCACTGTCCGGGTCAGCTGGGCCTATGTGTCACGTTTGCGCATCGTTGCCGAGTTCGGCGGTCTCCCGTACCGCATCGAGCCGCAGGACCGTAACCGTCTTGATCGCAACGACGAAGTGCTCTGGCCGAATTTTAGTGAAACATTCTGGACGAAGCTTACGGCGCAACAACGTGAAGAGATCATGCAGGCGTTCCATCAAACCGGAGCGCGAGCGGTCGTGTCCCTCGCAATGCCGAATATTCAGCCCGGTCCAGGCTGGGTAGCACTGAAGGGAACGCCCGCGTGGCTTTACAAGTTCGACGATGTGGCCAACAAACCCACGGTCGCAAGTAATTAGTTATCCAGCGTTTTCATTTCCCACGCAATTGAGTTCCCAGGTGCCAAAGGGTATTCCTTATCCTCCATTAGACAGAAAGGAGCGATCACATGGAGACTACCGCCGTTCCCCCCGTTCTCGAAGCGGCATTGCCTGACAAGTGGATCGACGCGGATTCCTCGGTGTTTCGGGAGAATTTCGAGCGGAAGAGCTTCGACGTCTCCCACCACCTGGCGTCCCATCCGCTCTTTCAGCTTCCTCAATTGATGGAATTGGCGGAGCGAACCCTGAAAACACGTCCCGATGACCTCTACTTCGACATGGGCGATGTCGCGCCCGGTCAGAAATGGAAAGATACGAATCGTGCGTTCTCGCCGCTGAATGCATTAAAGCAGTTGGAGGACTCCAACGCCTGGTTCATTTTCAGAGGCCCGCAACAAGATCCGGCCTACGCCGAGCTGTACAGGCATGCGATGGCGGAGATCAAGGGTATGGTCGGCGGCGACATCGAATCGCAGATCAAGCGGGAAGACCTCATCATTTTCGTGACGTCACCGAAGCGTGTGACGGCGTATCACATCGATCGGGAATGCAATTTCATTCTTCAAATCCACGGGCAAAAGGATTTGTACGTCTTTGATCGGGAAGACCGGCAGGTGCTTCCGGAAGAGGAACTCGAGCGATTCTGGACGATCGATCACAACGCGCCGAACTATAGACCCGAGTTGCAGGACAGGGCGAAGACATACAGACTGGCCCCCGGAAAGGGCGTTCACGTCCCTGTCAATTGCCCCCATTGGTTGAAGAACGGCGACAATATCTCGGTAACGTTGAGCGTAAATTTTCAGTTTCTCAACACGCTGCGTGCGGATGTCTATCGGGCCAACTATTACCTCCGGAAGCTTGGACTCAACCCCACGCCGCCTGGACGAAGCGCGGTGCGCGATCGCGCCAAGGCCGCGGCGTTCTCGGCGGTGAATACCGCCCGCCGCGTCGCGAAGTCGACCCTGCAAGGAAGCGACTAGTCTTACGTGTTGCCCTGGCCCGCTCCGGCCCACCGTGGCGGGCCTTGTTGTTGTACGCACGAGCAATGGGGATCACCAGCTGCCCTGTTGGCTTCCCCGAATGCGACCAGCTCGAGTCAGCGAATCACCCGACCTTTTCAACCAGCGCTCTCCAGCTGGCGAGTATCGGTTCGCGCGCAAACATCTGGAGGTGCACGCGCGCCTCGGAAATCCGCCGACCACGCTCCTCGTCCGGCATTTCGGCTAACGAACGCATACCGAACGCGATGGACTCGCGAGCAAGCGGATCGGCGCACAGCATCGCGCCGCCGCCGACTTCCGTCAGGATGCTCCCGCGAGAAACGAGGCATGGCAAATCGTGCTCTATCGCCTCGATCACCGGCATTCCGAATCCTTCCAGCAGACTCATCAGCACGAAACCCGATGCGTTGCGATAAAGCCAACGAAGCTCGTCATCTTTGGTATAGCCCGGCATCACGACACCCGGAGATTGCCTCGCGAGTTCAATAGCGGCGTCGGCGCCAGACTCGCGCCCTCCGACAACAACATACTGCCACCCTTTCTCCACAAGCCCGCTTGCCGAGAACGCCTCGATGCAACGGGCCTGGTTCTTGCGATCGCCGATATTCCCCACCGTCAGCAGAAAACGGCGCGAAACGCCTTCCACCGGACGCCCCTCTCCTTTCTTGACTCCCAGACGTGTTGGAATATAGATGACATTCGACGAGGCAAAGTCATTGCCGTACAGCGCGTGAAATTCCCGCTGCGACGTCTTGCTGACGAAAACCATATGGGGCTTCATCCGCCGGATCTCGTCATAAGCCCGAACATACAATTCATTGACACCGGGCGCGAAATACTGAGGATGTGTGATCGGACCCACATCGTGGCAGAGCACGATGTCTCGTGCTTCCAGTCGATGGCGCACGACGCTGAGCGGGTCGAGATGCAGCGTAGGGCGTGGATCGCGGATTACCGGCAAAAGAGCAACCAGCGGCGACCTGTTGACCCGCGCAATGGTTTCCTTGTGGGTCAAGCGGCCCGCGATCCGGCGCATCAGATCATTATGGGGAAAATCGTGAAATCGTCCGTAGTGGACCGTCGTCACCCTGGTCCCGAGCGTCGAAATGATGTCCTTCCCCAAAAAGAGCTTGCCGGTTCGATCATTGAGCGCCAATGAGAAGTCGACATCAATAGACATTATGTGCCCCCATCAGCCGCTCACGGCCTTCACGGTATCGAACATGCTGCGCGCCGCCTGTCTCCAGGTGAAGCCGCCAGCCTGCCGGAGCCCGGCGGATATCAGCGACTGCCGCACAGGTTCATCGTTGAGTACGGTCAAAATATTCATCCGCCAGGCGTCCGGGTCGAACGGATCGGCATAAAGCACCGCCTTGCCGCAAACTTCCGGAAGCGCGCCATACGGCGCAGCGACGACCGGGCAACCCAGCGCCATCGCCTCCAGCGGCGGCAGACCAAACCCTTCCGTAAGCGAGGGGAACGCAAGTGCGCCGGCATGGGTCATCAGCCCAACGAGCTCGGCATCGCTAATGCGGCCGGTAAATCGCACGTTGGGCGGCACGACATGCCCAACGCTTTCGAAGTCGGCCTGCGTCGCACTGCCGAACAGCACGAGTTCGACGTCGCTCAGCTGTGCGCCGGCGAAGGCCTTGAGCAAAATGCCGATGTTCTTGTGTTTCTGGGTGTTCGCGAGTGCGAGCACGTAGCGCCGTGGCTTCAGGCTCAATACAGCAAGCTGCCGCGCGTCGGGCTGGACCTGCAGAACATGGTCGCAGCCGTTATGCACAACGACAATCTTGTCGGCGCTGGCAACGCCATAGCGCACAAGCTCGCCCTTGGAAAACTCGGATACGGTAAAGATGATCTTGTGCCGTTTGCCGATGAAAAAGTAGAGCGATTTGTACCAAAGCCGAAAAGGAAGTGAATAGGATTCCGGGGCCGAATACACCTGTGCGTCGTGGATCATCGTTGCCGAATCCCGATGAATCAGTGGCCCGAGATTGCACAGATTAAGAATAAAGTCCCTTCTGCGAGCCAGTGGAAAATAGCATTGCTCCCACACGATCCGGTGAATCTTGCGAACCCAGCGACTCTCGCGAACGCACGAAATATTGCGGTAGAGCGGAATCTCGACGCGGTCTCTGACGACGAGCGCGCAATCGAGGCCGCTGCCGGCTTGCCCGGCAATCAGCGCATCGGTCGCAGCAACGAGTTGCTCGGCCACCTTGTGCACGCCCGTCGGCGCTGCCCCGAAGAACTTGCCATTGAACGCTATCGTCTTCGACGCGATCGTCTTCATAACCCTCTCCACGTTCAAGCGTCAATGCTCTTCAGTCAATGGCCCGGCAACCGATCAGATGGCCGCTCAAGCGGCAGCAACGATAGCTCCAGAGGTTTCGCGCAGGGTTCGCGCAACGCGATGTCCGTCCTGACTCAGGACAGTGCGGCTTTCTCCGACGGGTATGCTATCGACCCAGCCGGAGCAACACTGCTCGATACCGCACGCAAACGCGTGCGTATTCAGCCTGCGCACGGGCGAGCGCTACGCACGGCCTCAAACGGGTGTATCGGCCGCCGTGGTGTCGAGAACCGGTTTAGGCGTCGATCGGCCAAATCGGGATACGAGCCACGCACGGATGGGCGTATCGATGAAACGCATGATGAGATAACTGGTCAGCAGGATCGCGGGCAAGAACATGGCGGCCTCCAGAATCGGATCCTTTCTGTGCATCAACTGCTGATAGACGCCGTTGAGCCAGACGAACGCGGGGTAATGCAACGCGTACACGGGATACGACAGTTCCCCAAGAGCGAGCGCGGCCGTGCGCACAGGCCCGGTAAGCGCAATCGACGATCCGCCGAGGATCAGCAACGGCATCACGGCGGCAGCCCACAGCCACTGGACGAAGAAGGGGATCTGGCCATTCCACCCCATGGTGACCAGGGTTGCGACGCACGCTGGAGGAAATAGCGATTTCCAGATCTTCAACGAGAGCAGCCCGAATTTCATATGGCCGTGATAAAGCAGGACGCCCAGATAATAAGCGCCAAATACACGCGGAAAGCCGGAAAGGAAAGTCTGCGGCGTATCGCCTCCCATGCCAGCTACCGCCGTAAGCGCGTAGCCTGCAATCGCCATGGTGAGCGCGAACTTTATTCCGTCGAATCGGCGTGTGAGCATCCAGAACAGATTGACGACCAGCTCGAGGAACAGCGTGTATTCCGGGCCATTGAGCGGAAACACCTGCGGCCCTCCAATTGCATGCGGAGCACCGAAGACCGGAATGCACGATAGACCAAGGAGCGTGGCGGCCGCGAGCCAGCCTGGAGAGATATCGGAATCGTGAAGCAGAACATATCTCGCCGCCAGATACGATGCGCTCAACAGGGTTCCGATCACGATCATCGGCATCAGCCGTATGAGTCTGATACGCGCGAACAGCACGCCGCTCATCCCTCTTTCGAAGCGGCCACGATACGCCACGCACAGGACGTAACCCGACAGGCCAAAAAAGAAGTCGACAGCAATACCGGCGTTGGGGGCCAACCATGGGATCCCCAGCCAATGATTGAAGTGAAAGAGCAGGACCGAGATGGCTGCGAGGCCGCGCAGGCAATCGGGCACCGCCAAATGGGAGTCTTTTTTCATCGCGTGCGACTAACACCAGCTTTTTAGACAACCTTCTTCGCTACCAGGTTGTTTCCGAACCGGAAGTACCTTCAGGGCTTGTGCATAGCGTACGGCGCAACCCTGAGCGCCCCTAGCGCTTGTTCATCGATTGCGTACGGTCAGGCACAATGCAGGCGGCTCTTAACGCGCTCTACCATCGCGGAATGACCGTCAGCCTCGTGCCTGGCACGTGCTAAAAGCTCTCGGGTCGCTCAGGCGTCAGCTTTCCACGAAAGAAGTCCCACAAGCCGATCAGATTCCCCATCAGACGCCCTCGCCGGTCGATCCATGGCTCCGGCGCAAAGCTTCGCACGACGTTGCTCGCGATATTGCGTATGACATGATCGACCGCCGGGCGCAAAGGCATCGTCTTCTTTTTCACCAGATAAAGCGGATTGATCACCTGCGAATAACCCAGCTTGCATCCCGACACCCTGCCGCGTTTGACGCCCAGGTGCACGCCGAGCGCCGTGTTGATACGCACGACGAGATAGCCCCGATTCCAGATCTGGCCTCCGAAATCGCGATCCTCCTGCCAGCCATAGAGAACGAGGCGCTCATCGAAGCGCAGGCCCGCGATGCTGCTGGCGCGGAACGCCATGTTGCACCCGTAGGGACCACCGGTCGGCGCGACGATCAACCGTTCCGGAAGATCGCCGATCCTCGCAACGATGGCGCGCCCTTCTTCGACGGAATAACCTGGCCCATGAATGCCATCCGCGATGACGGTTCCGGTGACACAGGCAATGGATGGATCGCTGTCAAGCGCCCTGAGGACTTCCGCAGTCCACTCGCTATGCATCAGAAAGTCATCGTCCAGGAAAATCACGACGTCGACATCGTCAGGCACATGGTTCAATGCATGATTGCGTTGCGTCGTGAGCCCAGGTCGCCCCTTCAGGACGATCATGCCGGGTTGGACTGACAGGTCGGCAACGTCCTCGTCCGAGACGCAGGAGACGATGATCAGATCAGGTTTAACCGTTTGCAAATCGACGAAGGCAACGACATCCCTGAGAATGTCTGCGCGGCCACGAGTGGCAAAGATCAGGCAGATTTTCCAATCTCCGCCGGGCGAAGGTTGACTCATTGGCCCGGCCATCGTGGCTCGCGAACTCAAGCTCGATTCCATCATTGACCTCTTCGATCATTACCGGCAGGACTGCGGAGGGCGCTGCGTCGGCATGCGAGGCATCGCACGCCTGCCTGCCGCACGCGGCCGCGGATCTCACGCGTACACCACCACGCATGCGCAAAGCGATCGGCGGCGTTCGTTATTCGAGCCATCTGCCAAATCTCGCCGGCAAGGAGAAACCTTCGTCGATTCCGAAAATCTCGCGCAACAAGCCTGCTTTCCAGATTCCGAAAATCAGCATGACCAGCAATGATCCTTCCGCGAGGATTCGCGCGTAGACCATACCTGTGGCCCCCCAGTGGCTGGCAAGGGGAATGGCCACCATCAGGTTCACCACCGCGCTGATCACACCGCTCCAGGCAAGCTGCCTTTCGAGTTTTCGGGGAATCAGGAAATAGATACCGAGTACCCGCGTGCAAACGGTAAGCGGCAGAATGAAGATCATGATATTCAGAACCGGGACGGCATGGCGGAGCTCCGGTCCAAATACCAGCGGTATGAGCCATTCAGAGAGCAGTCTCGTGAGGATCACTCCCGCCACCGCGCCGAAAAAGAAGACGGCAAACGTGCGCCGGGCAAGCAGATTCGCTCGGGCCGGGTTACGGGTCACCAGATACATGACCTTCGGCGCCAGAATCTGGGCGGCGGGCGCCATGATGCTCAATGCGGCACCCACCAGGCGCTCGGAGAGACCAAAGGCACTCACTTCCTGGGCCGCGGCCAGCAGCGACAGAATGTAGGTGGAAGCATCCAGCACCAAAACCGCTGTTCCACTGTAGATGAAGATCGTAGCCGACCGCTTGATCAGACCCATGGCCGCACGCACGGGTGAAAGGAAGCCGCTGTATTCTTTTCGGACAAGCCAATACGCCACCAGCGTCTGGATCATGCTGGAGGTAAAAATCACGGGAAACGCCCGGTCGACATCAGCCGGTTTGCGAATGAAGGTAAAGATCAGTGCGAGCGAAAGCAGGAGCCCCAGTACTTCGATCAGGACATTCGTGCGCGGGCGTCCCGTGCTGGTGAAATACCAGCCAAGGTTAAAGGCGGACAGCAGCCCTCCCGCAACGACGAAAAACCCCGCAAGCGGCACATTGGCAATGATGTCCGACCTGCAAACCGCGATGCCTCCGACGATCGCACCGGGAACGGACAATAGCAGCCGGGCCGTGAATTGATCCCGAAAAATCGTATCGCGTTCGCTCGCGACTTCGGTGTGGACGATATCCCGTCCCCCGATGGTAGAAAATCCGAAGTTGACGAGCAGCCAGAGAGCACTGGAAAGCGACAGTCCGGCCAATACCACGCCGTAACCACTCGAACCCAGCACTCTTCCGTAATAAGGAATGAGAACGAGTGGGTAGAGGTAGCGAATTGCGTACGAAAAATAAACAGCCAGCAGTTCCAGCTTTGACAGCGACGAATGCACCTTATTCATGAGCCCCCCTGGCAACCCATCCGCCACGCGCGGGCACACGTCGCAGCACACGCGGCGAGAGTGCGCCCGCTGCGGCCGCAAATAAATAAAAACACGTACCGAGTTCGAAGACGCTAAGCGAAGCCGAGGCGACGATCAAAGTCGCGATCATGGCGTGACGCGCCGCATAGGCGATGGCCCGCTCCGCGAACGGGTAATGGCCAGGCACCGGCGTGAGCAGCGTCTTGCCAAGGAACGTCCCGTAACACACCACACCCACGACGCCAAGGCTCGCCACCAGCACCACCAGAAAGCTCGACGCACGAATGCTTCCCAGCCCAACGCCTATTCCATACGTATCGAAGAAGTTGGTGATGCCCTGAGCATTCCAGCCCATTCTCTCGACGCCGGAGTCACTGCCCGCCTTGCTCAGGATCGCGGCATCGACGAAATCGCCGAGCACTTTCACCACGCCCGGCAAAAAGACGATCACGTAGAGCACGCCCAACAGACCCGCGCATGCCGAAATAACAGACAGCCGTTGCTTGCGTACCGGGGCGAAACGCGAGATCACCGCGGGCCGGCTAAAGAACAGTACGAGCTGATACGCGCCTAAACCGACATAGGCGGTTCCCGAAGTCGACAGCAGCAGGAGGCATCCTGTCGCAATCGAAAGCGGACCGGCCAGTTTCGGGCGATAGCCGACGAGCCAGAGATTCAGGCAAAAGACAAAGATCGGCAGCGTAAAGGCCGCAAAGCCGGACGTTTCACTGAACGTGCCGCTGATGCGGACCATCCCGGCCATTTCCTGGCCGGTCAAATCGGCGAACTGCGCCGTCTTGATAGCCGAGAGAACGTCGAGGCCCGCCGCGTGCGCAACGATATCGATCACGCCGGCAAGCGCGTCGAGCGAGGCGAGCAGGAAGATGGCGTTGGCGAACGTCCGGTATACACCGCGATATTGCAGGAACGCAAACATGGAGCAATACACTATGACGTCGGCGATGCAATAGATCGTCTGGGACAAATTGCCGGACACAGGGCCAAGCGGCTGCAACACGATGAACTGGCTGCTGCGGTCGACAGGGAACACGAGTGTCGCGCCGCTCAGCAAACGCGGCAGCAGGATGGCACCCGCAACACCCCAGAGGCAGGTGCAGAGCAGCCAGAAACCGGGCTTACCCTGCGCGACTGCGTCAGCGAGCCCCTTCCCGCCCACGAGATTGAACGCTCTGAGTGCGAAGAACGCGAGAAAGACTTGCGCCGGCAAAATGCCGATGCCGCCCAGTCCGAGCGCGAGCGTACATCCAAACAGGGAAAACGCCGCCATGCCGTATATCGCGCCGCGATACGACACGTAGAGCGCCGCCAGTCCGGCGACGAACACGATGACTCCGAATATCGTCAGTTCCACTTGCCGAAACCCCTATGCGTTCACCCCGCCTTCGCGCGTGAACGATCTCGTTATTGCACCGACTCAGGCTGAGTGCCAACGCCGCACCACAGGCGGCCTGTCGGCGAGCATCTTGTCGGCGTCCATCGCGCGTTCCACGACACTGAGAAACTCCTGCTTGAACCGCTCTTCCGTAAAGCGCATCGCATTACGGCGGCAAACTTCCGCTTTGGGCTGGGGTTGCCGCTCAAAGCGCTCCACCGCATCGACGATGGATTCCACGCTTTGCTCGCTGAAGAAGAGTCCCGTGCCGCGCTCGGGATCCGGTGAATCCACCACGATTTCCCGCGATCCGCCGCGGCCCAGCGCGATGACCGGCGTGCCACACGCTTGCGCCTCCACCACGGATATGCCGAAGTCCTCCTCGGCGGCGACGACGAACGCACGCGCACGCTGCATGTAGTCCACCAGTACCTCATCGGGCTGATAGCCAAGCAACGTCACATTGGGCGAAGCACACGCCTTCACACGCGCAAAGTCGGCGCCGTCACCGATCACCACGAGGCGCCTCGACGGCATCGTGGCAAATGCCTCGACGATGAGCGGTATCCGCTTGTATGGCACCATGCGCGAGGCAATCAAATAGAAGTCTTCGTGCTGGTCACCCAATTCAAACCGCTCCACATCGACCGGCGGGTAGACCACCGTGGCTTCGCTGCCGTAGGCCTTGCGAATGCGCCTCCCCACGAAAGCAGAATTGGCGACGAAAGCGTCCACCCCATGCGCCGTTCGCTGATCCCAGATACGCATGTAGTGAAGCAGCGCACGCACGATCCAGCTTTTCATACCGCGCTGCAGCCCGGCTTCGCACAGATATTGATGCTGCAGATCCCACGCATACCGGATCGGCGAGTGCACATAACTGACATGCACCTGGTTCGGACCGGTCAAAATGCCCTTGGCCACGGCATGGCTCGAGGAAATCACGAGATCGTAGGACGACAGATCGAACTGCTCGATCGCCAGCGGCATGAGCGGGAGATAAGTGCGAAACGATTTGCGCGCCCGCGGCAGATGCTGAATGAACGAAGTCGTTGCATGCCTGCCGCCCAGCACGCCCCGCTGCGACTCCGGGAAGAAGTCGACAACGCTGTATAGATCGGCCTGTGGAAAGAGCTGAAGAATCTGCTCCACGACCTTCTCCGACCCAGCGTAAGTGACCAGCCACTCATGCACGAGCGCAACGCGGCCGAAACGGCGAGTGTCGTTCGCAAGATTGGACGCAAGCGTCACATTAGCCACGGCGAGATCTCCTCGATCAACCTGGTGGCAGTGGCTCGCCAGGTGAGTTCCGCTGTCCGTGCACGGCCCCGCTCGCGCAGATTCTCGCGTAACGCGGCGTCGCTCGTGATCCGTTCGAGCAAGCTCGCCAGCTCCGCAGGATCGTCCGGCGAGGTGTAGAGCACGGCGTCGCTGCACGCTTCCTGGACGGCCGGCAGCCGCGAAGCGATCACCGGGCAGCCGAGCGCCAGCGCCTCGACGGGCGGCAACCCGAAGCCCTCGTAGCGCGACGGATACACGAAGCACGCCGCGCGCCGATAAAGCGCAGCGAGTTCGCTATCGCTCACGTAGCCGAGATGCTTCATAAAGGCGGGCAACGCATCCTGGCCCGTTCCGTAGACCCGTGCGTCGCCTCCGCCTACCACGATGATGTCGAACTGCGCTTCACGAATGAGGCGCGCAGCCTCGGCCACGAGCTGAAAATTCTTGTGACGATTGAGGCTTCCCACTGCAAGCACGAATGGACGGTCGTCGAGCGTAACCGACGCTGGAGCCGCATCCTGTTGCACACGCAACATGTGCTCGCCGCTCTCCGGCACAACTCCGATCTTGTCTGCAGGAATCCGGTAAGCGTCACACAGCTCACGCCGCGAGAACTCCGACACGGTAATCACGCGCCGCGATATGCGGCCAAGACGCGGCGCCATCAGGCGATACCAGGCAACGAAAGACCGGCTGTAGCTGTCCGGCACGCGCGCGGGCGCCGCGTCGTGCAGCACCGTGATTTGACGGCGGTACCACAGGGGTCCGGAATTGCAGAGATTGAGCAGCAACCGACCGCGTGCAGCTTGCGGCAGCGCCAGTTGTTCCCAACGCAGGCCACCGCCCTTTCCGCTCGCGCGCAACGCGACGTGCCGGAACGGATTTGGCATGGCCGCCAGCGCTTCGGGAACGATGATCTCGGTGCGCAATCCAGCGACGCGCGGATCGCGCAGCTCGATCAACTGGTCGAGCGCCCGGATTGTCTCGAACGCAAAGCGATCGACACCCGTCGCGCGGCGACCCAGGAAGCGGCCGTTAATCGTCAGATTGGGGGCAAGCACGTGTTTCATCCCAAGGTGGAAGGCATCGCTCACGGCCGGATTCGACGGGCCACGCCATGCAATTCATATGTCTTGAAGTGTGGCCGGTCTTCGCACCGGCGAATGTTCGCCGTCGCTCATGTCACGCCAACTCACGCATCCAGAACCGGTTTAGGAGAGTCAGTTGCGACTTGCGATGCAAAGTCGCCGCTAATGCGATTGACGGATCCGGTCAAACGACCGATGGCTGAAGGGGCGTGATGAGTTCGCGTCGCGTGCGGGCGGACAGTCACTCTGCCGCCGGTGAAGTGGGCTGAAGCAGGGCGAATCCGCTCCAGCCCACGAGTCCAAACCATAAGGCGCCGCTCGACCGGCAATTCGACGGACCGCGGCGCTGCTGCCGACGAGCACACGACTGCCGGCGATACCCAGCTACTCCGCCTTCGCGCTCCCCGTATCCTTGGCAAAGCCGTAGCTCGAATAGCCGTACGCGGCATATTCGTTGCCATAGCGTCCCGGACGCGACGTCATGTCATTGAAGATCACGCCGCGAATTGGCACGCCAACCTGTTCGAAGCGTCGCACGGACTCGCGCAGATCGGCCACGCTCGTCGCGCCCTGGCGCGCGATCACGAACACGGTGCCCGCCAGTCTCCCGATGATCCCGGCGTCGGCCACCGGCAAAATCGGCGGCGCGTCGATCAGCACGAGCTCATAGGTCGAATTGGCCCATGCCACGAAATTCCTGAAAGCGTCCTTTTGCAGCAGCTCGCTGGCATTGGTCACGTAACCCCCGGTCGCGACGAAGTCGACGCCCGGCATCACGTCATGATTCACCACGTGGTCATAGCTTTGGCAGTGCTCGAAGATGTTGGTGACGCCTGGCATGCTCGGCACCGCCATATGCTGGTTCAGCGAGCCCCGCCGCAGATCCGCGTCGATCAGGAGCACACGCTTGCCCGACGCACCGAATACGGCCGCCAGATTGACCGAGACGAACGACTTGCCGACCATGGGTGTCGGTCCCGCCAGCAGCACGATACGATTGGCTGCGTCCTCCAGCGAATGCTCGAGCGCGGTGCGGAAGCTGCGCAGGCTCTCGACTGCCGGGTCGAACACGGCCGTGTGCGCAAGCACCGTGTTCGCGCCCGGCGCGCCGTGGGGCAAATGACGCGCAAGCGAATGCTGAATGCGGCTGCGCGGTACGGCCGCGAAGACCGCCAGCCCGGTGCCCGTTTCGATCTCGTCCACGACGGAGACGCCGCGGTTGAGCCTCTGACGCAGCAGCACGAGCGCAGCGCCGGCAAACAATCCGGTAAACACGGCCGCGACCACGATAATTGCGCGCTTCGGCCGAATCGGTCCTTCAGGCGGCACAGCGGCGTCGATCATGCGCACATTCGACACGCGCCCTGCCTTGATCAGACGCAACTGCTCGCGGCTGTTCAAAAGATTGGTGTAGATGTTCGTATCGACGGTCACTTCACGCTGCAGGCGCACGAGCTCCTGCTCCACCGGCGGCAGCGCGCGGGTCTGGCCGGCGAGGTGTTCCAGCGACTTCTGCGCTTCGGACAGTTGCCCGTTGATGGCGACGAGAGCGGGGTTGTCGTCGGTGAAACGCGCCATCGCCTGCGCGCGTTGCTGTTGGAGATCGGCGATACGCTGCTGCGCCAGCGCCGAGCTCTGCAACAATGCCGACGCTTCGGCGTCCAGATTGACGGCGCCGTGTGCCGAGCGGAACGTGTTGAACTCGTTCTCGGCTTTCTCGAGCTGGGCCTTGAGCAGAGGCAACTGCCGGTCGAGGAAGGCAATCTGCTTTTCCGCTTCTTCCTGCGTGCGCTGGGCGTTCTGCCGGATGTATTCGTTGCCGATCGCATTGAGAATGGTGCTGGTGAGTACCGGGTCTTCGCCATCCAGCGCAACACCAATGACATCGGATTCCTTGCCCTTTTCCGTAATGGCGATTGCCGTCTGCAGCCCCTGGATGGCGCTCAGTTCGGACAGGCGCATCACGTTGAAGACCGTGCCCGGTTGCCCATCGATCCGGCCGACTACGAGGTCGATTGCGCCGCCCACCGTCGGCGCGTGCAACGCCTCTCCCACTTTGCCTTCGAGCGTGATGCCGCCCCCCTCGAGCGTGTAGGCGCCCTCGCCCCGGTAGGTCAAGACGAATGGCCTGCCTTGCAGGCGCGTCGGCACGTTGAACTGCGTTACCTCGATTGCCTCGTCGCCCCATGCGTAACCGCCCCATCCCGACCAGTGGTCGAGGCTCAGATGTCGCGCAGCCCAGCGGCCCACCACGGGGAAATAGCGCGGCGTTGCCTTGATGTAGAGCTTGGTCGCATCGACGGCGGAAGACACGACCATCCGCGAACGCAATACCTCCATTTCCGCCGATGCCTGGGTCTTGACCGCGAACTGGGAGGAAAGATCGGCCAGCGCCGACTTTGCCCCGTTCGGGCTCTCCTCCACCTGAATGAGCATGTCCGATTGATAGACAGGGGACGCCAGTACCGCGTAGAGGGCGCCGAAAAGCGTAAAGATCAGCGTAACGATCAGGATCGTCTTGCGGCCCGCATAAAGGGTATCCAGCATATTGCCCATATGTCCGCCGTCGGGGGCGATCGGCATGATCATCTCCGCAGGCCCTTCGAGCAGATAGTCGCGGTTATTCATCTTGTTCCCCCGAAAGCGAACAGGTCGCCTGACGCGGTTCGTGTGGTTTGTATTGTTCATGTGCACATCAGTATCCAATCGCACGGCTCGCCGCCGCAGCCTGGGTCGTCGGCAAAATCAGGCTGATGACACGGCTCCACTTCACGAGAGCAGACGTGTCGACGAACACGACATCGTTGGGCTTCAACTCGAACGAGTCGGCCGTTGCCATTGCAGAAGCGCTGCTCGCGTCGAGATGGAAAACGGTCGGCTGGCTGGTATCGCGTCCACGCACGACATACACCTGCGAAGCATCGCCCGACGACTGGTTGATCCCTCCCGCGTTGCCAATTGCCTCATTGAGCGACATACGTCCGTTGTTGAACATCACGCCGCCAGGACGCTCGACCTCGCCGACCACGAAGACCTTGCTGTCCGTCTGTGCAAAGATCCGCACGAGGTCACCATCGTGCAGAATGATCCGGTCGGGATTGAACCCCTTGCGGATCATCGCCGGCATATCGATATCCACCGTGGCGTCGCCGCGCGTCACAGACACATGCGAGCGGTCGGCGTTGCTCGTGAAGCCACCGGCCCGGTTGATCGCCTCGGGCAATGTCATCGGTCGGTCGTTGAGCACCTGCACGCCCGGCGTCTTGACCTCGCCGTCGAGATACACGCGCTTGCTGCGATAGGTCTCGATGCGCACGGTGATCTGCGGCTGACGCACGTATTTCGCGAGCTTTCCCGCTAGGATGTCACGCACGCCCATTTCCGAAAGACCGGCGACTTTCAGCGGACCAATATAGGCATACTGAATAAAGCCGTTGGTATCGACGGTGTAACCGGACGCAACCGAACTGGCGCCCGAAGGGGCGTCGCCACCGCCGCCGCTCGCAGGCAGGTTGAGTTCGGGATGATCCCAGACGACGATGGTGAGAATATCGCCGGGGCCGATTTCATATGGAGTGGCCTTGGCAAACATCTTCTCCACGTCCGCGGGAATGCCCTTGGGTCGCGCCGCGGCTTCCTTGTCCACCAGGTCCCTCGTGATCTCGACGAGCGTACCGGATGGCGCACCCGCGATGCCCTTGGCCACCACACTATCGGGCACTGCCGCGCCCGGGTTCGCGCCGGTGCCGGCCGCGCCGGATGTGTAAGTCATGCCCGGCGCCAGGGCACAGCCGCTCAGCGCCGTGAGCGCCAGGCAAACGGCACACGCGGCCGCGCGGCGCAGCGCGCCCGGCAGTCCAAAATCCCGCACGACACGCGCGTGCGCAGTCCCGATCCAGTTCATCGCGTTCAGTCCCATCGCAAATACCCCCAATCGCTCCACGCGCGTTCCAGGCCATGCCGTGTGGCCCGGATACCCGAAATGCCGGTCGCTCACCCGCTCCGTTTTCGACTCAATACGCGCCAGTTCCGCGAATCACGACAAACAACGTCTTGAACAGAATCCCGATGTCCTTCCGGAAGGTCCAGTTCTCCACATAGGAAACGTCGAGCAAAACGCGCGTTGCGTAGTCGATGTCGTTGCGCCCGCTCACCTGCCACAGGCCCGTGATACCCGGCGTGGCCATCAGGTAGTACTTTCTCGCCTCGCCATAGCGCTCCAGTTCCTGGTCGATGATCGGCCGCGGGCCGACAAAACTCATCTGGCCGCGCAGGACGTTCCAGAGCTGCGGCAGTTCATCGAGGCTCGAGCGGCGCAGAAAGTGGCCGATCCGCGTGACGCGCACATCGTTCTTCAGCTTGAATTCGCGCTCCCATTCGGCGCGGGCTTCGGGGTCCCGCTCGAGCAGATCCTTGAGCACCTGCTCAGAGTTCACCACCATCGAGCGGAACTTGAGACAGCGAAATTTCTTGCCATGGCGGCCTACGCGCGTATGGCCGTATAACGCCGGACCGCCGTCGCGCTTGACCAGCAGCCCGAGCACGACGAGCAGCGGCGAGAGCAGCATGATCGCACTCACTGCCGCCACGATGTCGAAGACGCGTTTCAAGGCGTGCCCAATGACGGCGCTGCGAACCTTGTCGCGAGCACCGACCTCGTAAGCTTCCCGGCGCCACCATTCACGGGTCAGCCGCAGCACGCTGAATTCCGAAAAGAACAGCGTGTGCGACAGCAGCAGGGAAATACCTGTCGTCAACGTCCAGTACATGAACCACGGCAACGCCAGCAGATGATCGTGATGAATCGCATACAGCAGCACGAGGCCGCAAAGCTGCACCGCGAGCCAGGCGAACGCCGTGCGGCCCGCGACGCTGAAAAGCGACCGGCTGCCGCGCGTGCCATAGGTCCCGCAGGCGGGAAAGACTGAGAGTGCGAGCGCCGCGCAAAATGCCACCAGCGTGGGATCGGGGTGATGCACCTCGGCCACCTGTCCGGAATTCAGATTCAGGTGTACGGCGCAAATGGCGCCCAGCACGATCAGCACGACATCGACCGTACGTTGCAGCACGATGTCGACCGTACGTTGCGCAAACTCTGACCGTTGCGTTAACTCTGACATTTCCCTACCCCAGTGCGTGTCGTGTTCGTCAGACATTCATGGGCTGGTAGTCGTCCGCCACCGGCGAACGCACGGAAATCCCCGTCTCAGGCGGTCCATACGTCAGGTTCCGCCTGCCCCGATAACCCACGACGACACATTACGGCGCGAGCGACGCAGGAACCGTGCGCAATCCCACCAACAGTTTCTGATCGTCGCTGCCTCATGATGCGAACCACGCTGGGGGCGCTCTGCAAGTCACAATGCGAGCGTTGCGTTATGTGCGCAACCGCACATAACGCAACGTCTCTCGGACCCGGTTCGTCTGATTGATATGAAGGATTCCTGAATGTTTACCCTGGAAATCGCGACAGTCGACTCTATTTTCATTATTCGATCGCGACATTTGTGATAGACCGAATCTAATCTCCTGTGGAGTGTCTATCCGTTCGCCGTCGCACACATGATGTAGCCAATGACGCGGCAAAATGCTTTCTGGCTGCGCCTCCAACGTGGGTAAGCCAATTGAAAATGCCGGCATGGAGCGAGCAAGCGCGCGTAATCGGTAGCCGGCAACCGCTCCACGCGAGGAATACGCCGTGATGCATTCCGTAGCAACCACCCATCGCCTGCTCACCGGTACCGCCCGTTCGCGAGACGCGAGCCACGCGAAACGGACCTGGCCGTTCGGCATACGTACCATTGAAAGCTTGGCGGCGGGTATCTGCGCACTCGCATGCGTATCGGCGGTGCACGCGGGCGACGCCGTGCACGCCATGCCAGCCGACGAATTCCTCCAGACGCTCGCTGTCGACACCCACGTCAGCTATACCGACGGCGCGTATGTCAACGTGCACAACGTCGCCGACGATATGGCGTGGCTCGGTATTCACCACGTCCGCGACTACCCGCCCGGCTCTTCCATCCCGTTCTCCAGCTATGTCTATCTCGCGCAGCGCGGGGTGAAATTCAACTTCCTGATGGGCGCGGACTTCGAGAAGCACATCGGGCAGGTTGCGCAGTTGAATACCGAGGTGCCCGGCAGCGTTGCGGCCATCGAAGGCCCCAACGAACTCAACAACTTTCCAGTCGCTTACCAGGGGCTTACCGGCGCTGCAGCCGGGCTCGCTGTGCAGCGCGACCTCTACGCACGCGTACACGGCATGCCGGAACTCAAGGCGGTGCCCGTCTACGACGCGACCGGCTTCGACCCAAAGTCAGTCGAGACGCGAGCAGCTTCGGCCGACTTTGCGAATCAGCATGTCTACCCGCAAAACGGCGAGCAGCCCCTCTGGAACGCGAACGGCGACAAGTGGATGCTGGCGGCCATTCACCTGGGCCAGAGATTTCAGTTGCCGCTCGTCATCACCGAGTTCGGCTACTTTTCATTGCCGCAGGCGGGTTGGTACATGCTCGGCGTCGACGAGGACACGCAGGCCAAGGGCGTCCTCAACGGTTATATGGATGCGGCGTCGGCGGGCGTAAGGCGGCTCTATGTTTATGAACTGCTCGACGAAAAGCCCGATCCGGCGCACAAGAACGATGAAATGCATTACGGGCTCTTTCGCAACGACAACAGTCCCAAGCCGGTGGCCTACGCCATTCGCAATCTCACGTCGTTCCTGAACGCCAACTCCACGCGACGCGCAAGCGCAGCCGCGCGCAACACGCTCGCCTATACGCTTTCTGATATGCCGCAATCGGCGAATAGTCTGCTGCTGCAGAAGAAGGACGGCCGCTTCGTGCTGGTGCTCTGGAACGAAACGCTCATCTGGGACCGTGCGACAGCAAAGCCGCTCACCAGCCCGCCCGCGCGCGTCGGTCTCGACTTTGGCGAGACAGCGAAACGTGTCGAGATTTACGATCCGCTCGCTCCGGCGGAACCGCGCAAAATCCATCGCGACGTGCGCCAACTCACCGTGGAAGTACCCGACCACATCATCCTGCTCGAAATCACGCCCGCGAACACACCGGGAACCTGAGCGCAGCGCCGACCGCATGAGCTTCGGGCGGGCAGCCTGTCCGCCTTTGTATAATCGCGCATTCCTCCTTCCGGTCGCGGTTTCCTTTCATGCTCAGTTTTGCCCTCGGCTTTCTCGTTTCCTTGCTGGTCACGCTGCTGATCGTGCGCTACGCGCATCTGCATGAAAGGTTCTCCGTCGATTCCGATCTCGCGGGCGTGCAGAAATTCCACGTGCGTCCCGTGCCGCGCATCGGCGGAACGGGCATCCTCGCGGGGCTGATAGTGGCGGCCGCGCAGTTGCACGGGGCGTATCCGGCCGTGTCGGGCGGCATACTCGGCATCGTCGCGTGCGGGCTGCCCGCGTTCGCCTCGGGGCTGATCGAAGACCTGACCAAGCGCGTCTCGCCGCTCGCGCGCCTCCTGTGCACGATGGCCGCCGCCGCGCTCGCGTTCTGGTTCCTCGGCATCGCGGTCACGCGCATCAGCGTGCCGCCGCTCGACTTTCTGCTTTCCTACGCGGCGATTTCCTTCGTCATCACCGTGCTCGCGGTCGCGGCGCTCGCCAACGCGATCAACATCATCGACGGCTTCAACGGCCTCGCCTCGATGGTCGCGTTCATGATGTTCGCCTCGCTCGCCTACGTAGCCTTCCAGGTGCACGACCCCGTGGTGCTCTCCGCGTCGTTCATCATGATGGGCGCGGTGCTGGGCTTTTTCATGTGGAATTTCCCGGCGGGCCTGATCTTCCTCGGCGACGGCGGCGCGTATTTCATCGGCTTCATGCTCGCCGAGCTGTCGATCCTGCTCGTCATGCGCAACCGCGACGTGTCGGCCTGGTATCCGGTGCTGCTCTTCATGTATCCGATCTTCGAGACCTGCTTCTCGATCTACCGGAAGAAGTTCGTGCGCGGCATGTCGCCCGGCATTCCCGACGGCGTGCATCTGCACATGCTCGTCTACAAGCGTCTCATGCGCTGGGTCGTGGGCGCGCGCAACGCCCGCGAACTCACGCGGCGCAATTCGCTCACTTCGCCCTACCTGTGGCTGCTCTGCCTGATCGCCGTGATTCCGGCCACGCTGTTCTGGCGCCACACGCTGCATCTGTTCTGCTTCGTCGTGCTGTTCGCGCTCACCTACGTGTGGCTCTATGTGAGCATCGTGCGCTTTCGCTCGCCCAAGTGGCTCGTGGTGCGCAGGACGCGCAAGCGCTGAACACGGCTTGATGTCACGCATGTGCCGCTGCACAGCCTCGGCGCATGTGACCCCGCTTCGCGCGTAGAATCGAAAAGAAAGACAGCGCGCATGCCCCATGCCCGCCGCCGCTTCCATTCGACGCTATTTGCCGTCCAATCGATTCAGGGAGAGAGCCGAAATGAGCCGTTATCTCGCGTTTGCGCTTGCACTGTTCGCCGTGACGCTGGCCGCCTGCAACACCATCGCAGGCGCGGGCCAGGACATTTCGAAGGGCGGTCAGGCCATCACCAACTCGGCGGAAAAGGCCAAGTAAGCCGCCTGTGCGCGAAACGCGGCGCGAGCGCCCGCTCACGCCGCCGCGCCCTCGCGCAGCCGCGCAACCTCTGCCTCCAGTTCGCGCACGCGGGCCTCGCGTTGCGCGGCGGCCTCTTCCAGTTCGCGTATGCGCGCCTCGCGCTCGTCTAACGCCAACTTCACGTCCGCCGCCTCGAAGCGCTGCGGAATGTGCTGCGGGCAGTTCATGTCCCACGCGTGCACCGTGAAGACGATCACCCGCTCGGCGCGCGCCTGGTAGCCAGCGGGCATCAGCTCCGCGACCAGCGCCGGGTCTTCGACTACGCGCGCGCGGCCCCAGAGCTTCACGCGCCGCCGCCGTGCGTAGTCGATCACGAACAGATGCGCCTTCGGGTTGTCGGCCAGGTTGCCGAGCGTGATGTATTGCTGGTTGCCGATGAAATCGGCGAAGGCAATGGTGTGTTCGTCTACCACGTGCAGAAAGCCCGCCGGGCCGCCGCGATGCTGGATGTACGGCTGCCCTTCGGTATTCGCGGTGCCGAAGAATACACTCGTCTGCGCACCGATGAACTCCTGGATCTTCGGCGTGAGCGCCACGCCCCACGCGTGATCGCGCTCCACGCGTGCGTAGAGTTCGCGCGAACCCAGGCGCTCCTGCATCGCCTTGACCGTCGGCGTGAAAGCGACGTCGCTCGGATAACGGAGGATGCGATCGGCATTCGACGCGGTCGAGTCGTTCGGGATCATGGCGGACTCCTGTGCAGCGCGCTGCGGAGTCTAAAGGCTAGGCGCTTGCGCAGAAAAAGATAATCCAGCGCCGGCAAGAATCATCCTCCCAAATTCTGGAAGGGCAAGCCGCCAGCGGGCACGCGGCTCGCTGTTCCGACACTTTCGCGTCTCGCGCGAGCGCCAGCGGCGCGCCGACGAGCGCGGCGGCACTTCCCGCGCCGTGCGGCCCGAAGCGCGCTACCCTTGATGTTTACGCCGCGAGGCCCGCGTCCACTCAACCGCCCGGCGGCCGCATGCGCCGGGTGCCATGGCAGGGAGTCGAATATGTCGAAAACGATCTGGATTGTTGTCGCCAACCGTGTGACCGCGCGCATTTTCGCCGCCGAAAGCCCGCTGGGTGCCATCGACGAGGTCGAGACGCTGCTCCATCTGCAAGGCCGCATGTCGGACGAGAACCTCGTGACCGACAAGCCGGGACGCACCACCGACCGCGTCGGCTTCGGCCGCAGCGCGACCGATCCCGACACCAGCCAGCACGACCACGAAGCCACCGTGTTCGCGGCCGAGATCGCGACGACGCTCGCGAAGGCCCGCAACGACGCGCGCTACGGCACGCTCGTGCTCGCGGCGCCGCCCGCGTTCCTCGGCGCGCTGCGCAAGGCGATCGACGCGCAAACGCGCAGCCTCGTCACGCTCGAACTCGACAAGGATCTTGCGGCGCTCGACGCACGCGAACTGCGCACGCGTCTGCCTGAGCGGCTCGTGCGGGCCGAGGCGTGAGCCAGCCTGTCGGCACAATCCGCGCGGAGCGATATCCGGCGCGGTGAGTAAGGATTGCCCCGCTCACCCCGCGAGATGTGCGACGCATGCGCGTACGACGCCAATGGCGTTCTCGCCCGAGAGCATGCCTAGCAGCCCGACGAGTGCGATGGTCGGCGGCGCGGGCGATTTCACCTGCAACACGTTGTAGAGCAGCCCCGCGAGCGCGCCGACCGCGAACGACACCAGATAGCCCTTCATCTTTGTCTCCCGTTCGTCGTTGCGCGCTCACGCCATGTCGATCACGACGCGGCCCGGGGTGCCGGCCGCGACCGCCTCGTAGGCTTCGCGCGCTCGGGCGAGCGGAAAATGCGCAGCCACGACGGGCGGCTCGAACTGGCCCGCGTCGAACGCTTCGGCAATCGCGCGCATGAGCGGCGCGGATTCGGCCACGCCGAGCTTCGCGCTATCGGCGCCGAGCAGCTGCGTCTCGTTGTGATAGAAGTCGATCAGATCGAACTCCACGCGCCGCTTGCCCGTCGCGCTGATTTCGACCACGCGGCCTCGCCGCTTCGCAAGCGAGAGCGCCAGTTCGAACGCCACACCGCCCACGGCGTCGTAGACCACGTCCGCGCCGGCTCCGCCCGTCAACTCGCGTACGCGATCTGCGGTGTGCTCGTTCATGGGCACGAAGGCGTCGATGAGGCGCGCAGCCGGCGAACCGGCAAGCGGCGCCTCGCGGCCCACGCCAATCACGCGTGCGCCACGCGCCTTGGCGATCTGCGTGACCGCACCGCCCACGCCGCCCGACACGCCGATCACGGCAATCGTTTCACCCTCGGTGAGGCGTGCGTAATCGACGGTGCCCAGCCACGCCACGACGAAGTTCACGCCAATCGACGCGGCTTGCGCGTGCGAGAGCGCCGCGGGCTTGCGCACGAGCGCAGCCTCGGGCACCTCGATGAACTCGGCATGCGTGCCGTCGCGCGTGAAGCCGATGTCGCCGCCCGTGCCCCAGACCTCGGCGCCGAGCCACTCCGCTGGGCCAGCCACCACCACACCGCTGAAGTCGCGCCCCGGCACGCGCGGCGGCACCGTGTGTTCGAAATGGCCGGAGACGTTCTTCACGTCGCTCGGGTTGACCGAGGCGGCGCGCACCTGCACGAGCGCGCTCCCGGCTTTCGGTGTTGGCGTGGGCAAATCGAGGTACTCGAGCACCTCGGGCTTGCCGAAGGTCTTGAACTGGATGGCTTTCATTGCGGGACTCCGTGGGTTCAGGGGCGCCGCGCCTTTCCTTGGGTCACAGGCGGCAGCGCATTGACCGAAAGTCTAGATTGCCGGCATCCCGCTGAGTGGACAGACGCTTTCGAATTTCGGACAAGGTAACTCTTTAACTAATTGCTGGCTTCTGTACGGTCACACACAAAAGTACGCATTTGTGTGCCTTTCGTCGATGTCAGAATAACCGCGATCAAACGCAGCACATCCCGCTCAGGCCGCCATTGGCGAACGCGCAGACCGCGCATCCACCATGCAAAAGCTAAAGTCCCTTACCGTGCTGCGCGCTGTTGCAGCGACAACGGTCATCTTCTTTCACATCATGTCGCCGACTGGACACACGTTCGGTGAATTCGGCGTCGACATTTTCTTCGTAATTAGCGGATTCGTCATCGCGCTCGTGCTGGATAACCCAAATTTGACCACACAGCGCTTTCTCGCGGACCGTATTGCCCGCATCGTGCCGCTGTATTGGGTGTTGACGTTTGGCGTATTCGCTGGGGCACTCATTGCGCCCGAGTTGTTGAATTCGACGACGGCCGACCTCGGAAATCTGCTGAAGTCGCTCTTTTTCATTCCCTATCGCAAGGAAAGCGGCCAGATATTCCCGATGTTGTTCGTCGGCTGGACGCTGAACTACGAAATGCTGTTTTACGTAGTTACAGCCGTTTCATTGATGCTGGTGCGCCGTCACCGCCTGCTGTTCACTTCTGCGCTGATCCTTGCGATTTTTTGCATGGCGAAGGCATCGCACTCGCACGGCGTGTTTGCCGCGTTCTATACGAATCAGCGCTTATTCGAGTTCCCGCTCGGATTCATGGCCTACCAGCTTTGGAAGTTCGGAATCCCGATCAAGCCACCGCTTGCCGGATGCATGGCAGTAGCCGCCTATGGCTGGATGGCCTACATCAATTGGCACGACCTTTCCAACGCACCGTTGCTTTATTACGGCCTTCCGGCTTTCGTGTTAATCGGCAGCACACTGAGCCTGGAACCGGCGATGGGCTCGGGCTCGTTGACTCGCGCATCCATATTCATCGGCAATGCGAGTTATGCCATCTATCTGAGCCATCCATACTGTGTGGAAGCTGCACGCAAGCTGCTGCCGGACGCTATCGAGGGCTTCGACGCGACTGCGCCGCTCGGGGTGGCGCTCACGATGATCGTGGCGACGGCGATGGGCGCCGCGCTCTACAAGTTCGTCGACTGGCCGCTGCACAGGCACGCGCGGCGTCTATTGCACGCTGTGCCGGACAACCGGTTGCGCAGATCGCGCACTGCCGGTGCGAACGATACAGGCACAGACACCCAGGAGGAGCCGGCCGGCGACTTGCCGGTCAACGAGGACGCGAACTGAACGGCGAAGTGCGCGGGCAGCGAGTGATCAAAAGCGCTTTCCCGCCCTCCCGAAATGCACATTGCGGAAATCACGCCGCAAATGTTCAAAGCGCGTCGATCGGAATCTTCAGATATCGCACGCCGTTGGCTTCGGGCTCCGGCATGCGACCCGCACGAATGTTCACCTGGATCGACGGCAGGATCAGGTTCGGCATGGCGAGCGTGCGGTCGCGCGCGGTGCGCATCTGCACGAACGCCGCTTCGCTCACGGTCTCGTTCAGATGGATGTTGCCGCTGCGCTGCGCGCTCACCGTGGTCTCGAAACACGGCCCGCGCGAAGCGGGCGGGTAGTCGTGGCACATGAAGAGCCGCGTGTCGCCCGGCAGGTCGAGCAGCTTGCGCGCCGAACGGTAAAGCGTGTGCGCGTCGCCGCCCGGGAAGTCGCAGCGCGCCGAGCCCACGTCGGGCATGAAGAGCGTGTCGCCCACGAACACGGCGTTGCCGATCTGGTACGCGAGGTCGGCAGGCGTGTGGCCGGGCACGTGCAGCGCGCGCGCCTCCAAAGCGCCGACCTGGAACGTCTCGCCGTCCCGGAACAGCACGTCGAACTGGCTGCCGTCCGGGCTGAGCGTCTCGCCCAGATTGAACACCGCGCGGAACACGCCCTGCACCGCGCGAATATGCTCGCCGATGGCGATGCGCCCGCCCAGTTGCGCCTTCAGATACGGCGCCGCCGAAAGATGATCGGCGTGCGCGTGCGTTTCCAGCAGCCACTCGACGCGAAGGCCATGGTCGCGCACAAACGCAATCACGCGTTCGGCCGATTCCGTGGCGGTGCGGCCCGATTTGGGATCGTAATCGAGCACCGGGTCGACGATCGCGCAGGCGCTGCCGCGCCCGGCGTGCACGACGTAGGTGACCGTGGCCGTGACGGGGTCGAAAAAGGGCTCGACGCTCGGTTCGGGTTTAGGTAGCTGGGCTGGGTTGGACACTGGGTTGGGCATCAACGACTCCGCACAAATGATCCTCTATTGAAACACATATTATAAATTTATATAATGTTTTTAGACAAAGTATAATCTGGATCATTGACTTGCAACCTCGTCCCACGAGGCGACACATGAACTCACCACTCACGCCCGAAGCGCTCGCGGCCCTGCGCGAATCTGCCGAAAAGTGCTGCGCGCTGCTCAAGGCGCTTGCCCACGAAGACCGTCTCCTGCTGCTTTGCCAGCTCACCGAAGGCGAGCGCAACGTCGGCGAGCTCGAGGAGCTGGTGGGCGTGCATCAGCCGAGCCTTTCGCAGCACCTCGGCAAGCTGCGCGACGAAGGTCTCGTCGATACGCGCCGCGAAGGCAAATACATCTACTACCGCCTCGCGAGCCCCGAAGTCATTCAGGTCATGCAGACGCTCTCGAGCCTCTATTGCGGGCGGCTGAAGGTCCATCCGGCATGAGTCTCGACCTCGCTCACTTCACGCCCTGGGCCTCGTTCGCGGGCGGCCTGATGATCGGCGCGGCCGCCGCGCTCTTCGTGCTCGTGAACGGGCGCATCGCCGGTATCAGCGGCTTGCTGGGCGGCTTGTTGCCCGGCGCGGGCGGCGAGCGCGGTGTGAATGCCGCGTTCGTCATCGGCCTCGTTGCCGCCCCGTTGCTGTGGCGGCTGCGCGCCGCGCTTCCGGCAACGCAGATCGATGCGTCGATGCTCACGCTGGTCGCGGCGGGCCTGCTGGTCGGCATCGGCACCCGTTACGGCTCGGGCTGCACGAGCGGCCACGGCGTGTGCGGGATCGCGCGCGGCTCGCGCCGCTCGTTCGTCGCCACGGGCGCGTTCATGGCGGCGGGCTTCGCCACCGTGTTCGCCGTGCGTCACCTGATCGGAGGCTGAGATGCGAAAACTCAGCGCGTTCGCGTGCGGTTTGCTGTTCGGCATCGGCTTGCTCGTCTCGGGCATGGCCAACCCGGCCAAGGTGCTCGGCTTTCTCGATCTCGCCGGCAACTGGGACCTGTCGCTCGCCTTCGTGATGGCGGGCGCCATCGCGGTCGCGGCGCCCGCCTTCTGGCTCGCGCGCAAGCGAACGTCGAGCCTCGCCGGCGCGCCGATTCAACTGCCCACCTCGCGCCGAATCGACGGCCGGCTGATTGGCGGCGCCCTGCTGTTCGGCGCGGGCTGGGGACTCGCGGGCTTCTGCCCCGGCCCTGCCCTCGTCGCCGCGGGCGGCGGACAGCCGCGCGCCTGGCTCTTCGTCGCCGCCATGCTCGCGGGCATGGCAATTTTCGCCGTGCTGGAGCGGCACCGCCGTTCGCAGGAAGCCGCATCGATCAATACCAAACCGCAATAAGGCAGCACTACGCCGCACCAGCCTCGGGACCAAAATTACATGCAAATCACGCAACACGACGCGCGCTTCGCGAGCGCCGACCAGATCACGCCCGACGACCTCGCCGCCCTCCAGGCCGCGGGCTATCGCTCGATCATTTGCAACCGGCCCGACGGCGAGGGTGGCGACGCGCAACCCACGTCGCAGGCGCTGCGCGCCGCGGCCTCGCAACTCGGTTTGCAGTTCGCGTATCTGCCGGTGAAGCCCGGCCAGATCACCGCCGAAGACGCTGCGCGCTTCGCCCAGTTGCTGATCGACCTGCCCGGCCCCGTGCTCGCGTACTGCCGCAGCGGCAACCGCGCCACGAGCCTCTATCGGCTCGCGCAGCAAGGCGCGCCCACCCAGGCCGCGCAATCCGCGAACGCCGCGCGCGCCGCAACGGCGGCCTGCGCGTGGGAAGGCGAAACCTGGGACGTCGTCGTGATTGGCGGTGGCACGGCAGGCATCGCCGTCACTGCGAGCCTGTTGCGCCGCGAGCCGAACCTGAAGATCGCCATCGTCGAACCGAGCGATCACCACGACTATCAGCCCGCGTGGACGCTGGTCGGCGGCGGTGCATACGACGTGACGAAAACGCGCCGCCCCATGGCGAGCGTCATGCCCGCGGGCGTGAAGTGGTTCCGCGCGGCCGCCACGCGCGTCGAGCCGGACGCGAACGTCGTGCAGCTCGACAGCGGCGTGCGCGTGGCCTACCGCCAGCTCATCGTGGCGCCGGGACTGCGGCTCGCGTGGGAGCGCATTGCGGGCCTCACGGAAGCGCTCGGCAAGCATGGCGTGACCTCGAACTATCGCTACGACCTCGCGCCCTACACCTGGCAGCTCGTGCAGCAGATGAAGGGCGGCACCGCGCTGTTCAGCCAGCCCGGCATGCCGATCAAGTGCGCGGGCGCGCCGCAAAAAGCCATGTACCTCGCGTGCGACCACTGGCAACGCCAGGGTGTGCTCGGTAAGGTCAACGTGGAGTTCAATCTCGCGGGCGCCGTGCTGTTCGGCGTGGCGACCTTCGTGCCGCCGCTCATGGCGTACGTGAAGCGCTACAACGCGAACCTCGCGTTCTCGTCGAATCTCGTGGCCGTGGACGGCCCGGCGCGCATCGCCACCTTCGAAGTGAAGGATGCGAACGGCAACGTCACGCATGTGGAGAAGCGCTTCGACATGCTGCACGCCGTGCCGCCACAGGTCGCGCCCGACTTCATCCGCGACAGCCAGCTCGCCGACGAAGCCGGCTGGTGCGAAGTGGATCACGCCACGCTCCAGCATCCGCGCTATCCGAACGTGTTCTCGCTCGGCGACGTGTGCTCGGCGCCGAACGCCAAGACCGGCGCGGCCGCGCGCAAGCAGGCCGTGATCGTGGCCGAAAACCTGCTCGCCGCGCGTGCGGGCGCGCCGCTGGCGTATCGCTACGATGGTTACGGCTCGTGCCCGCTCACCGTGGAGAAGGGTAAGGTCGTGCTGGCCGAGTTCGGATATGGCGGGCGCCTTTTGCCCACCTTCCCGCTCGACCCGACGCGGCCGCGCCGCCTCATGTGGCTGCTCAAGGCGAGCGTGCTGCCGAGCTTCTATTGGTGGGGCATGCTCAAGGGCCGCGAATGGCTCACGCGGGCTGCGCGCGGCTGACGACACTCGAGGGCCAGGGCGCGCTTAGCCCTCGAAATCGAGCCCGCCTAGCAGCACCTCCGGCTCGCCTTGCGTGCGCGAGGCGAAATCGACAGAGCGCGCCGACTCCCATGACGCCAGCTTGCGCCCGGTCGCTTCGAGATAGTGCTCGAAGCGCGCTTCGCCGCCGGGCTCCATGAGGCGCTCGATCTCCTCGGTGTCCCAGGTCAGCGAGACGTTCAGCGGATACACATACGGATGCCGGTGCTCGTTCGCGACGCCGCGCAGGCGCACGCGCGTAGGGTGCCCGTGCCCGGCGTTGGGCACGACATCGACGTGCACCGAAGGGCCGAACTGTTTCGCCAGCTTCGCCGCAATGCGCGGTGCGAATTCTGCCTCGAACCGGCGAACGGCTTCGATACTCATGCGCGGACACTCCACGGCGAACTAGTTGCAAGCAAGGGCCCTCGCACCATCTGATGACTATCAAACGACGCGAAGTATCGTCGTCGCATCCTACCGCGCCATCCGTCCGCCAGCCAATATGAGGCACGCTCCAGATTCGCAGCAATCGTTCTGCGAGCAACGTGCGCGCTGGAAGACGTGGACGGGCCAGGCGCCTGACCAGGATTGGAGGCTGGAGTGACAAGCCAACGCAGCCACAACGGATCGTGGCCAGGAGTGCAGGAGGCGTCAAGCGGAGATGGTCGCCCTGGCGCCAGTCTCGGTACGCCTGCAAGGGAGCCGCATGCGCGGGCGTCGTTGCCGCGGAACTGCACTACGGTTGCGCAAAAAAGGGTTCCGCGAAGCTGCTGGCCAAAGTCGAAAGTATCCTCGCGACAATCCCCGTGCTGCCGCTGGAAGTCCCTGCCGACACGGAGTATGGTCGGATCCGCGCGGAGCTGGAGAGTGCCGGCCAGAAGATAGGTGCGAACGACCTCCTGATCGGCGCTCATGCCTGTGCATTGGGGCTGACACTCGTGACTAACAACACACGGGAGTTCAGCGGCATTAGCGGCCTCACGATTGAGAACTGGCTTGAACAATAGGTCCCCGCGCTGACTTTAGCGCTGGGGGTAGCACCTGTAACGAAATTCCCCATCGTCGCTTCCCCGTGATCTCTTTTTCGATGAAGGTCGCTCGCCCGATCAGATGCGGAAATAGCCAGGCTGGTCGAGATCCGCGAGCAAACCCGGTTGCTCCGGTGCCCAGTCCAGCAGCTTGCGCGAGCGTTCGCTCGACGCCGGCGCGTCCACCCCGACAAAGGGCGCGAGCCACCCGAAATGCGCGGCCGCCTCACCCGGCGTTCTGGAGACGACCGGCAGGTTCAGACGTCGGCCGATCGTCTCAGCTATGTCCCGAAACGTAACGCCTTCCTCGGCAATCGCGTGAACAGGACCTTCGGCGCCCTTTTCAATGGCAAGACGGTACAAACGGGCGGCATCGAGCCGATGCACGGCGGGCCACCGGTTCAACCCCTCACCGATGAAAGCTGAGACACCCTTGTCTCGCGCAATCGCTGCGAGACGCGGAACGAAGCCGTGGTCTCCCAGACCGTGGACCGAAGGCGCCAGGCGAACGGCTATCGCATGCCCACCGTTCGCTGCGATCTCGGCCATCACGGCCTCCGCTGCCCGCGGAAACGTCGCTGAAACCGCAGGTGCGACATCTTCCTCCGTCGCCACGCGCCCAGGAGCGAGCAACGCGACGCCCGAGGTGACCAGCAGCCGTCGCCCAGAGCCTTGCAATGTCCGTCCGATCGTCTCGATCGCCCGGCGCTCGACTGCGCAATTTTCGGCGAACCGGGACCAGTCGTGATTGAAGGCCGTATGGATCACCGCATCTGCATCAGAGGCGCCCCGGTGCAGGCACTCGATATCTTCGAGCGAGCCCAGGAGCGGCCGCGCTCCGGATGCGACGAGTTCCGCCGCGCGCTCGGCAGAGCGCGCCAGACCCAGGACTTGATGTCCGGCTTCAATCAGTTCCCGAACGACCGCGGAGCCCACCCAACCGGTTGCCCCGGTAACGAATACTTGCATTGCGAATCTCCTGTTCTGTTTCCAGCACAGGCTACGGCACTGATCCAGGGCGATCCATGACTTATAGTCCGCTTTTGGTATTCAATCGTTCGGGATTTGTGCATGGACCCACTATCGGAGGTGCTGTCGTTGCTGAAGCTGCGCAGCCATGTATCAGGTGGTTTCGACGCAAGCGGGGCTTGGGGTGTGCGATTCGGCCCATACGAGGGGATCAAGTTCCATGCGGTTCTTGTGGGGCAGTGCTGGCTCCTGGTCGATGGCGAACCTGAACCCGTGAAAATCACCGAGGGAGAATGCTTCCTGCTGGCGAGAGGCACGCCGTTTCGCATCTCGAGCGATATGGCAGTGGAAGCAGTCAGTTTTAGCACGCACTTACCGCCGGTCCGGGACGGGCGTATCGTGACGCACAACGGGGGCGGCGAGTTCCTGAGCATTGGCGGATACTTCACCCTGGCCGATGGTCAGGCCGATCTCCTGTTGAATATGCTCCCGCCTGTCATCCACGTCCGGGAGGAGCCAGGCCTGTCAACATTGCGATGGTGTATTGAGCGCATGAGACAGGAGTTGTGCGAGCCACAGCCGGGGGGCGAGATTGTCGCCCAGCAATTGGCCACCCTGGTGCTGGTGCAGGCGTTGCGGCTGCAACTTTCTCGCGGACGGCGCGATGGGGTCGGCTGGCTTTTCGCCCTGGCGGACAAGCGTATGCGCACCGTGATCAACGCAATGCACGAGACGCCTGGAGTGAAATGGACCGTCCAGACCCTGGCCGAACAGGCGGCCATGTCGCGTACGACCTTTGCGATCAGGTTCAAGGAACTCGTCGGACTGTCACCAATGGACTATCTGACGCGCTGGCGCATGACGTTGGCCGCAGACAGGCTGGCGCATTCCCGTGACTCCATCTACGAAATCGGCCTGGCAGTGGGATATGAGTCGGAAAAATCCTTCAGCACGGCGTTCAAACGGGCGATGAATTGTTCACCACGCCAGTACGGTCGCCGGCAAAACGCTGGCGGAGAAGATCTGCGATAGAAGCAGTTCCCAAAGATCGTCGTTGAGTGCGTCGCCGGCATAACCTTTTGAGTCTGCCGCATTGAACGGCTCAATACGCCGCGCCTGGGCGACGCCGCGCAGACGATTGCCGGGCGCCCGCGCAGCCCGTCTTGCAGCGCCTTCCGGAAGAGAAGGACGCCCTGTCGACCCGCCCCTCACGCCGCGCGGCGCTCGCGTGCGGCCACGAGGCTGCGCACGCCTTCGAGCGAATACACGAAGAGCGCGACCCAGATCGCGCCGTAACCCACGGCGCGCACCGCGCCGAACGGCTCCCCATAGATGAGCACGCCGGTGAGCAGCTGCAGCGTGGGCGTCACGTACTGGATCAGACCGAGCATCGACAGCGGAATGCGCCGCGCGGCCGCGCCGAACAGGAGCAGCGGGACCGCCGTGATCGGGCCGGAAGCTGCAAGCAGCAGTTGCAGCCCGCGCGAGGCATGCGTGAAGTGGCTCGCGCCGGCCAGGCCCACGATCGTCAGATAAACGACCGCAACGGGAAAGAGCAGCACGGTTTCGAGCGCGAGGCCTTCGAGCGCGCCGAGCTGCGCGGTCTTGCGCAAAAGCCCGTAGCCGCCGAAGGTCACGGCGAGCGCGAGACTGATCCACGGCGGCGCGCCGTTCTGCCAGGTGAGCCACACGACGCCCGCGGTGGCCAGCGCGACGGCGGCCCATTGCAGGGCGCGCAGGCGCTCGCGCAGGAACGCATAACCGAACAGCACGTTGATGAGCGGATTGATGAAGTAGCCGAGGCTCGCCTCGACGATATGCCCGGCATTGACGGCCCAGATATAGATGCCCCAGTTGGCCGAGAGCAGCACGGCGCTCGCCACGAAGCGCCCGAGCAGGCGACGGTCGCGCAGCGTGGGCCCGAGCCAGCGCCAGTGGTGGCGCACGACGAGCACGGCGACCACGAACACGAGCGACCACGCCATGCGATGCGCGAGCATTTCGAGCGCGGGGATCTGGTGCAGCGTCTTGAAGTAGATGGGGAAGAGCCCCCAGAGAACGAATGCAGCGAACGCGTAGAGGATGCCGGGATTCATGTCGGGTTCTGGTTATGGTAGCGCCGGTTCTGCGCGGCGCTGTTCGGCACGGGCCTGCGCGCAAAGGGACGCGCAAGGCACGTGAAGCTGCGAGCCGGCATCTGGCCCGCATCCTGCCAGTGGGACGAAGTCAAGGTAATTGAAAGCCAGGCGCAGCGCGCCTGATTTCGCTTAACCCTGCGCCAAGCCGCCGGTTTTGCGACAATAGCGGATTTTCGCCGCCAGCCCTGGCCGTTGTCCAGCCTGACGCGCCGCTTACGGCGCGCGCTGTTCCCAACGCGGCAGGCAATGGCGTAGCCCCCTGAACCGGCCTCCTCGCGCGCGATGTCCTTCCCCCATATCGATCTGCTGTATTCGCTGTCCGGCCTGTTCGTCGGATTTCTGGTCGGCCTGACCGGCGTGGGTGGCGGCTCGCTGATGACGCCGATCCTGGTCCTCGTCTTCAACGTGCACCCGGCCACGGCTGTCGGCACCGATCTGCTCTACGCGGCGGCGACCAAGTCCGCGGGCACGCTCGTGCATGGGCTCAAGGGTTCGGTGGACTGGCGCGTGACGCTGCGGCTCGCGGCCGGGAGCGTGCCCGCCGCGACGATCACGCTGATCCTGCTGCACCGCTATGGCATGGACACGCCGCGCGCCGGGCATCTGATCCAGGCCGTGCTGGGCGTCGCGCTGCTCATTACGGCCGTGGCGCTCATTTTCCGCCCGCAACTCGCTGCGTTCGCTTCGCGCCACCGCCACGGGCCGGGCGAAGCGCGCACGCTCTTCTTCACGATTCTCACGGGCGCGGTGCTCGGCGTGCTCGTCTCGCTGACCTCGGTGGGCGCGGGCGCCATCGGCGTGACCGTGCTGCTGCTGCTCTACCCGGCGCTGCCCACGGTGCGCATCGTCGGCTCCGATGTCGCGCACGCCGTGCCGCTCACGCTCCTCGCGGGCGCCGGCCACTGGCTGCTCGGCTCGATCGACTGGCACATGCTGCTGTCGCTCCTGTGCGGCTCGCTGCCCGGCATCGCGATCGGCAGCCTGCTCTCCACCAAGGCGCCCGAAAAGCTGCTGCGCGTGCTGCTCGCCGCAACGCTCACGCTCGTGGGCGTACGGCTCGTGCTCTCCTGAACGCGGCGCACGCCACGCGCGCCGCGCATCTCGCGCGCGTCAGGCGTGGGGCGCCTGGCGGAAAAATCTCCCGTTGAGATCGACCTCGAACTGGCGCAGCCATTGGCCGCGGGCGTCGATGCGGTAAGCCTGCGCCCAGGCGCCGCGCCGCACGATCAGCATGTCGCCGTGTTCCGGGTCGTTGGGATCGGCTTCGCCACGAATGTCGAACTGCATGGGCGCAAAGCCGTGCCGCGCACAGGCCAGCTCGAAGGCCGCCCGGTCGACGAGCGGCAAGTCGGTGTAGGTATGAATGGTCATGGCGATTTCCTGCTTTCCAGCGATGAGGCCGCGCTCGACCTCGGGAAAGACGCGCGATACCCACGGTATACCCCCAACGGCGGGAAGACTGTGTGTCAAACTACACTTTGGCGGCTGCAGTGCAACATGACGCAATCGCATGCCGCTTGCGTTTGCGGGCTGCAGGTTCACGCGCTACGCGTACAAGCTGCCGGCTTCGAACGATAACTGCCCCCAAGCACACGCCAACCGTACGCCTGCCAGACCTATGCGCACAAAAAAAGCCCGGCCTGTAGCGGCCGGGCTTTTTGCTGTCGCTTGAGCACAGGCGCCCCGTTTCCAGGGTGCGCTGCTGCGTTTATTGCTCCACTCTGACCGTCAGCTTGTTCGACACCGACGTCACGCCAGGCACACCCTTCGCGACTTCTCCAGCCTTGTCGATTTGACCCTGATCCGGCACCGTGCCGGTCAGCGTGACAGCGCCACCGTGCGAGCGCACGTTGAGCTTGGAAACGTCGAGGCCTTGGGTCTTCGAGAGCGCCTTGCGCACCGTGTAGCCCAGCTTGCGGTCGGCCTTCTTGGCCGAGGTGGCCGGAGCGGCCGTGGTGGCGGCGGGAGCACTTGCCGACTCGTCCTGCGCGTACGACGCGCTGCAAGCTACCGACAGGCACAGTGCCACGCCCAGCGTCTTCAGAATAGCGACCGATTTCATGTTTTCTCCTTGTGTCTTCGCGTTGTTGCGAGTTGTTGTCTGCAATAGGACCGCCTGCCTTGCCGGAGGACGGCTCGAAGGCCGCCCGTCAGCCATGGTCCGACGGCTTTGTTACCACTACCGATGGCCGCGCACAGCGCGCAATGCGCACGTACACGGCCAGGGTCTGGACGCGATGCGAGAGGCAAAAGGATGAAAGGACGTCGAATTACACCCGCCGGAACTGGTCTGTGCCCGTTTCCTGTTGTTCTGAATTGATGCTCGCGCGTGCCCGCTCGTTAAACCTCTCCACCACTCCCGGGCCCCGGCGCGCCTTGCGAAGCGCAGCAGGCGAACCACAATTTAGCCTGGCTGTGGCGCAAGCGCAAAGAGTTTAGCTCAGGCGCATGCGGCATGCGCTTAAGCTGTTCCGCGAGGCACGCGGGCATGCCGCCGCAACGCCGAATCTCATGTACCATCGGCACCACAGAGCCCGCGCGGCGCGCGCGCCTGAGCCGACCCGGCGCCAGCGCCGGACCCGACGCGGACCTGACCCGCACTCCCCCGAACCATCCGAGGCCCGCTCCACCCCGATGAAGTCCCGCACCGGCCGCAAACCTCCCCCCCGTCTCGTCGCGCGCTTCGTGGCGATCTCGTGGCGCGACCTGGCTGTCACGTTCGGTCCCATCCTGCTCGTGAGCGCGGCGGCCATCTGGCTCGCAGTGCGCCTCATCCAGCCCGCGCCGCCCAACACGCTCACCATGAGCGCGGGGCCCAAGGGCAGCACCTTCTGGAACGCCGCGGAAAAATACAAGGCCATCCTCGCGCGCAACAACATCACGCTGAACGTGCTCGAATCGGAGGGCTCGGCGCAGAACCTGCAGCGTCTCGCCGACCCGAAGTCGAACGTCGACGTCGCGTTCGTTCAGGACGGCCTCGCGAGCAAGGTGCCAGGCGGCCTGGTGTCGCTCGGCAGCGTGGCTTACGTGCCGCTCGTGGTCTTCTATCACGGCCCCGTCGCCACGCGGCTCTCGCAGTTCGAAGGCCAGCGCATCGCCATCGGCGCCGAGGGCAGCGGCACGCGCGAGCTCGCGCTCACGCTGCTCAAGGCGAACGGCATCGAGCCCGGCGGCCCGACCAAGCTTTTGCCGCTTTCCGGCGACGACGCCGCGCGCGAACTCGTGGCCGGAAAGATCGACGTCGCGATTCTCGCGGGCGACTCCGCGCAGCCGCCCGTCATGGGCCGCCTCATGCGCATGCCGGGCGTGCGCTTCTTCGACTTCGTCCAGGCCGACGCCTACGCGCGGCGCTTTCCGTTCCTCACGGCCATCACGATTCCGATGGGCGCGTTCGACTTCGGCCGCAACCTGCCGCCCGCTCCCCTGCATTTCATCGCGCCCACGGCGGAGCTGGTCGCGCGCGACTCGCTGCACCCCGCGCTCTCCGACCTGCTGATCGAAGCGGCCAAGGAAGTGCACGGCCGCTCCACCCTGCTGCAGCGTGCCGGCGAATTCCCCGCTCCGCGCGCCCAGGACTTCCCGATCAGCGCCGACGCCGCGCGCTACTACAAGTCGGGCAAGAGCTTCCTCTACCGCGTGCTGCCCTTCTGGGTGGCGAGCCTCGCCGACCGGCTCGTGGTGCTGCTCGTGCCGATCATCGTCGTGCTGATTCCGGGCCTGCGGATCGTGCCTTCGCTCTACGCCTGGCGGGTAAAATCGCGCATCTACCGCTGGTACGGCTCGCTCATCGCACTCGAGCGCGCCGCGATGGCCGACAACTCGCCCACCGAGCGCCGCGCGCTGATCCGCCAGCTCGACAAGATCGAGGAATCGGTGAACGGCATGAAAATGCCGCTCGCCTACGCGGAACAGTTCTACGTGCTGCGCGAGCACATCGGCTTCGTGCGCGCGCGGCTTTCCGGGACGCGCGAAGCGCCGGACGCAGGCGTTGGGGCTGAAGAAGAGCAGACAGCGGAAGGCGCAGAAGAAGCAGAGGCGCCGGAAGGCGGTAGCAACGAGGCAGGCACAGCGGGTACAGAGGCGAGCCATGCAAACGAAAGCGGCGGCAATGAAACAGGCGAGCGCACGCATTAGCGCCGCTGCACGCATTTTGAACCGAACAATGGGCCATGCAGGCAATGGCCCGGATATCGCCCTGGAGAGGAGGAACAGCATGATCGACGGCATCGACGCCAGCAAGCCGGCCTGGTTTTACGACTTCGTGTCGCCGTTTTCGTATCTGTTGCTGGAACAGCAGGACAAGTGGCCCGGCTTCGATTTCGTGCCGACGCCCGTGCTGCTTTCCGAGCTATACCGTCACTGGGGCCAACCGCTCAGCTCCGCGGTCCCGGCCAAGCGCGTCTTCACCTACCGGCACGCGCTGTTTCGCGCCGAGCAGCTCGGCATTCCGTTCAAGATGCCGCCCGCTCACCCGTTCGACTCGGTCAGGCCGATGCTGCTCGCCATCGCGGCGGGCGGCGACTTCGCGTGCGTGCGCGAGATCTTCCGCTTCATCTGGCGCGAGGGGCGCGACCCGTCGAGCGACGAGGGCTTCGAACAGCTTTGCGAGCGCGTGGGTATTCCGCACGGCGAGTCGCTGATCGAGGAAGAAGTCGTGCGCGCGCAGTTGCGCCGCAACACCAACGATGCGATCGCGATGGGCGTATTCGGCGTGCCGACGTTCTGGATGAACAAGCAGCTCTTCTGGGGCGAGGACGCCTTGCCGATGGTGCTCTACTGCGCGCGCAGCCCGAACTGGCTCGACTCGCGCGAGGTCAAGCGCATCACCACGCTGCCTTCGGGGCTCGCGAAGCCGGTTACCGAGTGACGGGCAGCACGCCGCAGAACCATCCCGCGCGCGTCCTTCTGATGCCGGTCATGCCGTGCGCCCTATGGCGGTAGCGCGCGAGCAGGCATATGGTTATGGCTGAATCCGTGCGCGCAACGCTGTTCGTCTGCGCACACGCGCCCTTGCCCGCCACACCCCATGGACGACGATAACGCCCTCACCCTCGACATCTGGCTGGTGCGCGTGCTGCGCACGCTGCTGGTCGAGCGCAGCGTCACGCAGGCCGCGCTGCGCCTGAACCAGACCCAGCCCGCCATCAGCACGGCGCTGCGCCGGCTGCGCGAGATCCTGGGCGATCCGATCCTCGTGCGCGGCAAGGCCGGCATGGTGCCGACCGAGTACGGCGAGTCGCTGCTGCAGCACGCACAGCGCGTGCTGCGCGACGTGGAGTTCGTGGCCACGCCGCACGGCGACTTCGACCCGGAGCGCTCAAAGCGCACGTTCCGCCTCGCCGCGCCCGACTACCTCAACGACTTCTTCATGCCGACGCTGATCGCGCGCTTTCGCGAGACGGCGCCGGCGGCGCGGCTGGAAATCCTCTCGCTCTCGCCCACGCTCGACCATCACGGCGCACTCGACGCGGGCGAACTCGACATCGTGATCGGCAACTGGCCGAAGCCCGAGGCGCGTTTCGCGCGCAGCGACCTCTTCTCCGACAAGGTCGTCTGCATGATGCGCGCGGACCATCCGCTCGCGCGCCGCGAACTCACGCGCGAGGCGTATCTCGCCGCGCCCCATCTCGCGCCCACGCCCTATACGGGCTCGCATGCGAGCGCGATCGATCTGGGGTTTGCGAAGGCGAAGGCCGAGCGCCGCATCGTCGCGACGCTGCCCTACTTCGGACTCGTGCCGCAGGTCTTGCTGCAATCGGATCTGATCTTCACGACGACCCGCCGCTTCGCGCAGCATTACGCGAAGCTCATGCCCATCGCCGTCGTCGAGACGCCGTTCGCGTTTCCGCGCATTCACTGCTATCAGATGTGGCATCCGCAGCCGGACCGGCCGAGCGATGTGGGATGGCTGCGCGGGTTGATCGAAGAGGTGTCGGGATCGTTGACCGCCGAGCGCGGGACGAAGCGCGCCGGGGCGAAGAAGGCCGCGAGCGCGAAGAGCGAAGCGACGCCCACGCCGCCGCTCGAAGCGGCCTGAACCAGCACAAACGGGCGCCCTCGTCATCGAGGCGCCCGTTTCGCTTGCGCGGCGTGTGGAATCAGGCGCGCTCGAGCGCGACCGCTCTCGCCACCGCCGGGCGCTGCGCCAGGCGCATCTGCATGAGTTGCGCGGCGACCGCCACCGCAATCGACGAAGGCGCCTTGTCGACGATTCCCGTCACGCCGATCGGGCACGTCATCTCGTCCATGCGCTCGCTTTGCACGCCACGCTCCATGAGCCGCCGCTCGAACTTCACGCGCTTCGTTTTCGAGCCGATCAGCCCGAACCACGCGAAGTCGCGCCGCCGCATGATGCGCTCGGTCAGCTCGAAATCGAGCGCGTGATTGTGCGTCATCACGAGGAAGTACGCGCCCGCGGGCGCTTCGTCGACGATGGCCGCCGGCGTGTCCGTCGCTTCGATCTGCACGTTGGCGGGCACCTCGTCCGGGAACAGCTCGTCGCGCTCGTCCACCCACTGCACGACGCACGGCAGCATGCCGAGCAGCGTGACGAGCGCATGGCCCACGTGGCCGGCGCCGAACAGCACGATGTGCATCGGCCCGTAGTGCGGCACCGGCGTGCTGCGGCGGCCGATGATCACGCGCCCGGTTTCGTCGACGCGCACGCAATGTTCAGGATGGCGATTCATTTCGCAGCCCCTTCGCGCGCCATCGCCCGCACCGCGCGCACGCCCTTGAGGATTTCCTCGGCGGTGGCCGGCGCATTCATCGGCGGATTGAAGCGGTAGTCGGCCACGCTCGCCACGGCGTCGCGAATCGCGAAGAACACCGAGAACGGCAGCAACAGCGGCGGCTCGCCCACGGCCTTCGAGCGGTGGATGCTGTCCTCCGCGTTGCGGTTCTTGAAGAGCCGCACGTTGAATTCCGCGGGCGTGTCGTTCACGGTCGGGATCTTGTAGGTGGACGGCGCGTGCGTCATGAGCTTGCCGTCCGGCCTCCACCACAGTTCTTCCGTGGTGAGCCAGCCCATGCCCTGGATGAAGCCGCCTTCCACCTGGCCCACGTCGAGCGCCGGGTTCAGCGACGCGCCCACGTCGTGCAGCGCATCGGCGCGCAGCACGCGCATTTCGCCCGTAAGCGTGTCGATCACGACTTCCGAGACCGCCGCGCCATACGAGTAGTAGTAGAACGGCCGCCCACGCAGCGTGGCCTGATCCCAGTACAGCTTGGGCGTGGTGTAGAAACCATCGGACCAGAGCTGGACGCGCGCGAGATAGGCCTTCGACACCAATGTCTCGAACGGCACGATCGTCTCGCCCACGATCACGGAGTCGTTGGCGAAGCCCACCTCGGCGGCGCTGATTTCGCCCTTGCCGTAGGTCGTCGCCGCCAGCGCGGCGAGGCGCTGGCGCAGCTGGCGCGCGGCGTCCTGGGCCGCCTTGCCGTTCAGATCGGTGCCGGTCGATGCCGCCGTGGCGGACGTGTTCGCGACCTTGCTCGTGTCCGTGGCGCTCACGCGCACGCGGCCGAACTCGATGCCCAGTTCGTGGGCCACCACCTGCGCGACCTTCGTGTTCAGGCCCTGGCCCATTTCGGTGCCGCCGTGGTTCACGAGCACCGAGCCGTCGGTGTAGATGTGAACGAGCGCGCCCGCCTGGTTGAAGTGCGTGACGTTGAATGCAATGCCGAACTTGACCGGCGTGAGCGCGATGCCCTTCTTGAGCACGTCGTTGTTCGCGTTGAATTCGCGAATCGCGGCGCGCCGCGCGTGATAGGCGCTCGTTTCCACCAGCTCGTCGATCAGCTCGTGAATGACGTTGTCCTCCACGACCTGGCCATAGGGCGTCTCGTTGTTCTGCGTCTTGCCGTAGAGATTGCGGCGGCGCACGTCGAGCGAATCGAGGCCGAGCGTGCGCGCCACATCGTCCATGATGTATTCGATCGCGAACGCGCCCTGCGGGCCGCCGAAGCCGCGAAACGCCGTGTTCGACTGCGTGTTGGTCTTGCCGCAGAAACCGGCGATCGACACGTCGGGCAGCCAGTAGGCGTTGTCGAAGTGGCACACGGCGCGCGTCATCACCGGGCCGGACAGGTCGGCGGAAAAGCCGCAGCGCGAGGTCATGTCGACCGACACGCCTTCGATCGTGCCCTGGTCGTCGTAGCCCACTTCGTAGGTGTAGTGGAAATCGTGGCGCTTGCCCGTGACCATCATGTCGTCGTCTCGGTCGGGGCGCAGCTTCACGGGGCACAGGAGCTTCCAGGCGGCGAGCGCGGCGCAGCAGGCGAAGAGGCCGGACTGCGATTCCTTGCCGCCGAAGCCGCCGCCCATGCGGCGGCATTCCACGAGCACGTTGTGCGAGGCGACGCCCAGCACATGCGCGACGAGGTGCTGCATCTCGCTCGGGTGCTGGGTGGAGCACCACACGTGCATGCCATCGTCGTCCTTCGGTACCGCGTAGGCAATCTGGCCTTCGAGGTAGAACTGCTCCTGGCCGCCCAGCAGCATCTCGCCTTCATGCCGATGCGCGGCGCGCGCGGCGCGCGTGGACGCCTCGCCGCGCGCAAGCTTCATCGGCGGCAGCACCGACTGCTGCGCGGCGCGCGCCTGCTTCGCCGTGAGCACGGCGGGAAGCTCTTCGTACTGCACCTCGGCGCGGCGCGCGGCGAGGCGCGCCGTATCGTGCGACGTCGCCACCACGATGAACATGGGCTGGCCCACGTACTGCACGACGCCATCGGCGAGCACCGGATCGTCGTGGATGATCGGGCCGCAGTCGTTCACGCCGGGAATGTCCTCGGCGGTGAGCACCGCCACGACGCCCGGCGTCGCGCGCACCTTGGCGAGGTTCATCGAAATGATGCGGGCGTGCGGCTTCTGCGAAAGCCCGAGCGCGGCATGCAGTGTGCCGGCCACGACCGGAATGTCGTCGGTGTAAGTGGCGCGGCCGCTCACGTGCAGATGCGCCGATTCGTGCGGGCGCGAGACGTGCACTTGCGCGAAGGGCTCGCGTGCCTTGAGTTCGTCCAGGAACGGTTCGGCTTGCTGGTTCATTGTTTCGTTCTCCGTATTTCTCTTCCAGTTCCTGAAGGTCTCAAGCCGTGGCTGGCGCTACGTTGCGCACATTGAGCGCTTGCGGGGCAAGCGGGTTGTGCACACGCGTTTCGAGCCAGAAGCGGTACAGCGTGTTCTTCGCGGCTTCGAGCCGGTAGTCGCTCGTCGCGCGCATGTCGGACAGCGGCGCGTAGTCGTTGCCGAGCGCGATCATCGCGGCCTGTGCCGTGGCTTCGTGCCAGTGCGCATCGGCGAGCACGCCTTCGGCGTGAGTCGCGCGCTTCGGTGTAGCGGCCATGCCGCCGAACGCAATGCGCGGCTCGCGGATCACGTCGCCATCGGCGATATAGGCGTAGGCGGCGCACACGGCCGAGATGTCCGAGTCGAAGCGCTTCGAGACCTTGTAGGTGCGAAAACGCAGGTTCGCGCGCGCGCCGGTGCGCGTGGGCACCTTGAGCGCGAGCACGAACTCGTGCTCGGCCATGTCCTTCTTCTGGTAGGCGAGGTAGAGGTCTTCGAGCGGCATTTCGCGTTCGATCTCGCCGCCGCGCAGCACCACGCGCGCGCCGAGCGCGATGAGCCCCGGCATCGAGTCGCCGATGGGCGAGCCGTTCGCGACGTTGCCGCCGATCGTACCCGCGTTGCGGATGGGCAGCGAGGCGAAGCGCTGCCACATCTCTTCGAGTTCCGGGTAGTGCTTCGCGAGCTCCGCATAACCGCGCTCGACGCTCACGCCCGCGCCGATCTCGATCCAGTCGTCGCTCACGTCGATGCGGCGCATCGCGTCGACCTGACCCACGTAGACAATGTCGCCAAGTTCACGCATCTGCTTCGTGACCCACAGGCCGATGTCGGTGCTGCCCGCGAGAATGCGCGTGTTCGGGCGCGCAGCCTTGATGGCGGCGAGCGCTTCGACGGTACGCGGCGCGTCGTACTGCTGCCCGCGGCTCTCGTAGTGGAAGGTGTCCTCGCGTTCGAGCGTGGCGAGCGTCTGGGCGAGCGCCTTCACGTCGATGGGTTGCTTTGGCGCATCGGCCTTGAACATCTGCTCGGCGGCGTCGAGGATCGGCCGGTAGCCCGTGCAGCGGCACAGGTTGCCCGTGAGCGCATTGGCGATCTCGTCGCGCGAAGGCACGCTGCACGCGCCCTTCGCGGCACAGGCGTGGTTGGGCTGGCCCGCATGCTCGTGGCCATGCTTCTCGTAGAGCGCCCACATCGACATCACGAAGCCCGGCGTGCAAAAACCGCACTGCGAGCCGTGGCAATCGACCATGGCCTGCTGCACCGGGTGCAGCGAGCCATCCGGCTGGCGCAGGTCTTCGACGGTGAAAAGCGCCTTCCCGTCGAGCGTCGGCAGGAACTGGATGCAGGCGTTGACGGCCTTGAAGCTCACGCCGCCCGCCTCGTCACGCTCGCCCACCACGACCGTGCAGGCGCCGCAGTCGCCCTCGGCGCAGCCTTCCTTGGTGCCGGTGCAGCGCGCGTCTTCGCGCAGGTACTGGAGAACGGTGCGGGTGACGCCCGCGTCGCTGACTTCGCGAATCGCGTTGCGGTGGTAAAAGCGGATCGGCTGGCTCATGGTTTCTGGCTCGTCGTTGGCTGCGGCTCGCAAAAGGCGTATGCCGCTCGAGTGGACGGTTCGAAAACTATCACTGCCAATATTGGCAACCCATAGCTACAGGAGCATGGGGGATATATCGTTGAGTCGATAAATCGGTGTGCTGCGGTGCGGCTGTGCTTATGTCGAGGCGTCTCGATTGCGCGATTTCACGGTCAATTTTCGAATATCGGACATATTCGACTGACCATTTATCCGTTCAGACGCCGATTTCTCCGCACGAACGGTCGGACCAGGGCGCCGCTGCAACGCGAATTGCCGCCAACGTCGCGCAAAATCGCGGGATCTTCGCAGCTGGGTGACCGGTCGCAAAAGGCCGTCATCAGCATAGAAGACGCGTGTTCCGCCGGCCGGAACAGCTTTTCAATTTCTGCATAAAAACCGGTTCCATGGGACAATCACGCCTTTCCCGCCGTTTTCCATCCGCATTTTCCCCATGTCCGCTGATTTGGCGCCCCCGCGCAAAGCCGCGACGACGACCCTGCAGATCATTCCGGTCGTCTTTTTCACCTTCCTCTGCTACCTGACGATCGGCATTCCGCTCGCCGTGCTGCCGGGCTACGTGCACAACGACCTCGGTTTCAGCACCGTGGTGGCGGGCGCCGCCATCAGCGTGCAGTACATCGCCACGCTCTGCTCGCGCGCGCTCGCGGGCCGCTCGGCCGATACGCTCGGCCCCAAGAAGACTGTGACGATCGGCCTGACGATCTGCGGCGCGAGCGGCGTGCTGCTGCTGCTCGGCACGCTCGTCGATCACTGGCCGGGCCTCTCGCTCGCGCTGCTGGTGGTCAGCCGCCTGTTGCTCGGCTGCGGCGAAAGCCTGTGCGGCACCGGCGCGATCCTCTGGGGCATCGGCCGGGTAGGCACCGCGCACAACGCGAAGGTGATCTCGTGGAACGGCATCGCCACCTATGGCGCGCTCGCGATCGGCGCGCCGCTGGGCGTCGTGATGGCGCACGCCCTCGGCTACTGGATGCTCGGCATTTCAGTCATCGCGATGGCCGCGCTCGGCTTCTGGCTCGCGCGACCGATCGCGCCGGTGCCGATCGTGCACGGCGAGCGCATGTCGTACCGCAGTGTGTTCACGCGCGTGCTGCCGCACGGCATTGGCCTCGCGCTCGGCTCGGCCGGCTTCGGCTCCATCGCGACCTTCATCACGCTGTTCTACGCCGCGCGCCATTGGCCCAACGCCGCGTTCACGCTCACGGTGTTCGGCCTGATGTTCATCGGCGCGCGCCTGTTGTTCGCCAACACCATCAAGCGCTTCGGCGGCTTCCGCGTCGCCATCGTCTCGTTCTCGTGCGAATGCGCGGGCCTCTTGCTGCTGTGGCTCGCGCCCACGCCGCAAGTCGCGCTCGCGGGCGCGGCGCTCACCGGCTTCGGCTTCGCGCTCGTCTTCCCCGCGCTCGGCGTCGAGGCGGTCGGGCTCGTGCCACCCGCCAGCCGCGGTGCGGCGCTCTCGGCCTACTCCGTGTTCCTCGACCTCTCGCTGGGCATTACCGGCCCGCTCGCGGGCTACGTGGCGAATCTGTTCGGCTATGGGTCGGTATTTCTCTTTGCGGCCATCGCGGCGGCTTCCGCCGTGGCGCTGTCGGTTTCGCTTCATCGCAAGAGCGTGCGTGCGCACGCTACGCAGGGCGCACAACACGCGAGCGGCGCGAGCACGCCCGCTGGGCAACGAGCCGAATAAAGAAGGTTCCTCGCGGATTTCCGGAGAGGGACGACTACGATCTTTCAGTCATCTGGCCCGATCGGGGAGGACGGCACGCGTGTCAGGCGCCGATGCTTTCCTCAAATTCGAATAGCGCCCCCTCATGAGCCTCGAGCATGGTGCGTACCTCGGGCAGCGCACGGCGAATCATCGGGCGCGCAGACCTCGGGAGATCCGAGCAGGCGAGCTCGATATCGCCGCTTCTGTGCTCGCCGAGCATCGCGAGCATCACGCACGCCTGCTGGATATCTTTCTGCGACTTGACCAGCATGTTCGTGCGCAGGCGTGAGACGAGGATCTTGTGGATTGCGAAGCGTGCGGGGTCCGGCACGCGAACCGGCACCGCGCCGTGCCTTGAAAGCAGCGTGCCCATGTGGGACTGGCCGAGCAGGTAGGCGAGATAAGGCATGCCGCTCGCGTGCGCACCGAGCTCCGGAACGGCGACGGTCGGAAATCTGTTGTCCTTCGAGGGCACAAGCAGATCAACGTGAAAACGCGTCCGACCCGCCTGCTTGAACGACGTGGACGGATCGCCCCTGTTGAACCCCGGCACCGGCACGAAGTCGATTCCCGTCTCTTTCAGGATTTCGAGCAGGCCGCCCGAAGGTACCCCCTGCAGCGCGAGCTGGCGGGCGCGCGCGAGATCGATGTCCTCGGTCTCGTAGGCAAGCGCCTTGATGCCAAGACTGTTGAGCAGAACCGCATACGCGTGAGAACCCACGAGCACCGCGCCGGCCTGGAAAAGTCCGTAGTTGTGGAGGACTGCCATGGTCGCGTAGGTCTTGTTGTCGGCAATCTGGAAACCGAGCTTCGCGAGCTCCCGGATGCGGCTGATGAGGTCTTTGGACTGCTCGATCTGTGTCATCACCGCAGCGACGCGTTCGTCGGCCGCCGGATCGCCCTTGGGTCCGCCAAGACTCTCCTGCTGCCGCTTGCCCTCCGCGTTCATGAACTGCCGATAGTAGTAGACAGCGTTCCCGCGATGGTGCTCGGTGATCGTGCCCGGCGCGCCCACGAGAACCCGCCCCTGGCTGGCGGCAGCCTGCTCGACGTTCGCGTACTGGGAGCAAAATGCCTGATCGTGTCGCTGGTAAAGAGGTAGTCCGTGCATGCCAGAGAATTGCAGTAATTTTTTGAATTTTACTGCAAACGGTGAAACCGTGATTGCAGTAATTTCATGAAAATTACTGCAATGACCATGAGATGCCTCGCGGCCGGGAGCCCTCGACTGTCCGACTGTCCAATACGCAAGGCGAGAGAGCCCTACCCCGGAACTCTGCGAAGAACCATAAAAAAATCGCACCCGGCAAACCACGCCGGATGCGGCCCGGACTTCAAACGTATCGAGGCTCGAGGCGGCTGAGCGCCGCCTGCGCTTACTTCTTCACCGCAGTCGGATCGAGGTTCTTGCCCGTGGCCTCGTTATACCGCTGCACATATTCCTCGGTGAGCTTGCGCACCGCGCGGCCGATCTTGCGATAGTCCGACTCGTTGAGGTTGGCGAGCGACACGCGGCCCGACGGATGCGGCGTGCCGAAGCCCTTGCCCGGCAGCAGCACCACACGCGCCTCTTCCGCGAGACGGAACAGCAGTTCGTTGGGCTTGACCTGCTTGAGCAGCCAGTCGACGAATTCGCGGCCGAAGCGCTTCTCGCCCATGTATTCCATGTCGAGGATCGTGTAGTAGTCGACCTGGTTCGGATCGCCCTCGCCGTATGGCACGCCCATTTCCTCGAAGAGCGCGCGCTTGCGGTTGCGAATGAGACGCTTGAGCGCGTTCTTGTACGCGTCGGGCGTGTCCATGAGCGAGAACAGCGAGAACAGCACCATCTGCACCTGCTGCGGCGTCGAAAGACCCGCCGTGTGGTTCAGCGCGACGGTGCGGCTGTCGGCCACCAGACGGTCGATGAACTTGAGCTTGTCCGGCTCCGTCGTGATCGACTCGTAGCGCTTGTGCAGTTCCTTCTTCTCGTCCTTCGGCAGCTTCGCGAGCGTGTGGTCGAGCACGTTGTCGCGGTGCGTGGCGATCGCACCCAGACGCCAGCCCGTCGCACCGAAGTATTTCGAATACGAGTACACGAGAATCGTGTTTTTCGGCGCGAGCGCGAAGAGCGAGACGAAGTTGTCGGCGAAGGTGCCGTACACGTCGTCGGTCAGGATGATGAGGTCCGGACGCGCCTTCACGATCTCGGCGATGTACTCGAGGCTCGCGTCGTCGATCTTCACCGAAGGCGGGTTGCTCGGGTTCACGAGGAAGAACGCCTTGACCTTCGGGTCGCGCAGCTTGTCGAGCTCCTTCTTCGAGTACTGCCAGTTGTTTTCCACCGTAGCGTTCAGGTGCATCACGTTGAGCTGGTAGTCGTTGAGTTCCGGAATCTCGATGTACGGCGTGAAGATCGGCATGCCAAGCGCAATGGTGTCGCCCGCCTTGATCAGGAAGTTCTCGCGCATCGTGTTGAAGATGTACGTCATGGCCGCCGTGCCGCCTTCCACCGCGAACACGTCGAACTCGCCGACGAACGGATGCTTGCCGATCATCTCGCGGCGCAGGTACTGGCCGACGATGATCTCCGAAAGCTTGAGCATGCGGTCCGGCACCGGGTAGTTGCAGGCGAGAATGCCTTCGCACATCTCATAGAGGAAGTCGCCCGCCGAGAGCCCCAGCTGATCGCGCACGTACGACACCGCGCCCGCGAGGAACCTGATGCCGGGCTGCCCCTTGTTCTCGCGCACGAACAGGTCGAAGCGCTCGACGATGCCGTCGCGCTGCGGGAAGCCGCCCACGCCCTCGGGCATGTAGGCAAACGAGCGCTCCGACTCGCGCATCGCGAACAGGCCGAGTTGCCAGAAGCCGTGACGCGGAATCGTGGCGAGGAAGTTGGGGTTGCCGCGGCCCGCGTTGAGCATCGCGAGATTGGCAGGGCGCGCGGTCGCGCCGCCGCCGGCCGCCTTGATGAGTTCGTCCTTCAGCTCGAACGGGCTCAGTGCCTCGAGACCCGACTTTTCTTTCGCGCCGCTACCCTTCGCTTTCGTTGCCATGGTGTTTATATGAACGCGTCCCTTTTGCAACAGTTTTCTCGTGTATTGACTGACAGGATGGGCTGCATCTTTATATCCGGCCTTGTTGCAGCTGATACCGCCGCTGCTGGCCCCTATGAAATCCGCTGACTCGCCCCTCATTTCTCCAGCGAGCTATAAGCTCTTATCACCATTCAGGTTTAGCGAGTCCCGGTCCTACCTGGTTTGTCATCACACTCGATTGCTGCGCAACCTTTCGACGTTCACCCTGTGTTAAACGTTGATCTTCTACATTGAGTAAGCCCGTTACGCAGGCTTCGCGCTCACGTAGTCCTTCTGGTACGACCGATCATGGGCGAGTACAGCCCAGATCGTGCGTGCCATCTTGTTTGCCAGCGCGACGATCACGACATTCTTCGGCCGCCGCTTCTGCATCTGTTCGATCCACTCGCCAGGCTCTTTCGCGTGCGTCAGAACAGATCGTGCGCCGTGGATCAGCAGTGTGCGCAGATACGTATCCCCGCGCTTCGATATACCGTGCAGATTCACCTTGCCGCCCGAGCCCGTCTGTTTCGGTACGATCCCAACCCACGCAGCAAATTCGCGCCCCGAACTGAACGCTTTCGCGTCGCCCATCATCGCGACTGCCGCTGTCGCGGTCAGCAGCCCGACGCCGGGAATTTCGCTGATCGCTTTCACCGCCTTGTCTTCCTTCTTCCAATCACGCATGCGCCGCTCGATCTGCACAACCTGCTCGTCCAGCTTCGCCAGGCTGTTCCATTGCTCACGAAACGTGTCGATGAGCACAGCAGGCAGACGCTCGGCGATCCGTTCGAGCACAGCCGGTATTTCCTTATCCAGCTTCGCCCGGCTCTTGCTCATCACTTCACCGTATTCCGTTAGCAGCCCACGCAGAGCATTGATCTGCATCGTGCGGAACTTGATCAACTGCTGCCGCATCCGGTGCAACCCGAGCATCGCCTGCTGCATCTCGGTCTTCAACGCTACCGGCTTGCCCGGCTGCTGCACGGCCAGCCAGATCGCTTTCGCATCCGCCGCATCGTTCTTGTTCCTGATGTTGAAGGCCTTCACGAACTCCGCCGGCATCAGCCTCACCTCGTGACCCATGTTCGTCAGTTTCCGGGCCCAGTGGTGCGCACCGCCACATGCTTCCATCCCGATCAGGCACGGCGCTCGGTTCGCAAAGTGCTCAAGGAACTTTGCCCGCTTGATCGGCTTGTTCACGATCTCTCCGGTTTCCTGATCGACGTAATGCACCTGAAACACATTCTTGGCGATGTCCACGCCCACTGCCTTACAATCCACCACTGGATCCTCCGGTTGCCTGGGAAATGCTTGCATTTTCCATCTTGGGCACTTCGATGCCGTAGGCCCGTGAGGATCCTCCTTCCTTGCTCACTCGGTCACGGGGTGGTCGGAGTAGGAACGATGGTCACCCATCACCCCCTCCACAGATCCGTACGTGCGGAGCTACCGCATACGGCTCCTGCCTTGGGTCGTGACGATCAGACGCTGACTCGGATAGGGGTGGCAGATATG